>NZ_JBVHHW010000033.1:47559-75012 GCF_055560875.1 Kitasatospora sp. NPDC023118 | reverse complement strand
TATTTTATTCCTCGCCCGGCGTCAGGGGTGCTACCATTGAACGTCCAACTTTCTTTTGGGTGTGTCCGCTCAACGGGGGCATGGCGCCCAACTTTGGGGCGTGGTCCGGCACCTGCTCGGGTGCCGGACCTCGCCCGCGTCTTTGGTGGGGCCTCAGCTGATCGCGGTGTCCGCGGTCGGCAACCGGAGCAAGGGCGACAAGAGTCCGGACCCGTGGAAGCCTCCGATCCGGTCGTACTGGTGCACCTGCACGCGGGCGTGGGGTCGAGGTCACTACCGGCTCAACGTCACCGCCCTGAGAAGCAGGCCCTGTCCGACGTGCTCGACACCTGCGACAAGCGACCGCACCGCCGTCCGGTGAACGCCAACAGGCGCACGTCACCGCCGGTCCCGGCGGGGTGATGACCGAGGAATTCGGCTGCATCACCGGCGGCCTCACCGTCGTCACCACCGCCTTCCCGAACAGGCAGGCCTGGGTCGCCGTCCAGTACACCGGCGCGGACGAGTGGTACACCCTCGCCTCCACCCCGGCTCCCCTACCCGTCGGCCAGCCCCTCGCCGAGTACCACCAACTCGTCGTGGCCACCGTCGAACGTGGTGGCGAAGCGACCGCTCCCTCCGCAACCGCCCCGGAACACTGACCGGGCCGTCCGCGCGCCCCGGCGAGCCTGGCCTCCAACGCCAACCCTGTGGCCTGCGCCCCGTTCTCGGGGTGGAGGCCACCTTCGCGCGGGCTGGGCCCTTGAGTGTCAGATGGACTCGACGCGCCGACGGGGCGCCTCGATCTGGGGGTGCTCCGCCGGATGGTGCCCCGTGGTGACCGCTCAGCTGGGATCCTCCGTACGTCCACGAAATCACTCACGGAACTGCGGCCGCTGTCGGACACGGGAGACATCATCAGGCCTCCCACCCGGCACGGCAGTTCACTCAACAGCCAATCCTGCTACGGCCCTTGCCTCGCGCATGACAGTCGGCAATCCTGTACTGCCACCCCTCACGGCCGCCCCCACGGCCCGGGCCGGCGTATGAGCCTCCTGCTCGTCCCCCACAAAGGAGCCAGCGTGCGCAGATTCCTGATACGCGTCGCCACCCTCGCGGCAACAGCCACCACCCTCGCCGTCCCCACCGCGCCGACCACTGCGGCGGCCGCACAGGCACTGTCGTTCCGCCCGCTGCAGTACAACATCAACGGCTACAACTGGGGCGGCTACGCCGCCACGGGCAGCGGCTTCACCTCGGTCTCGGCAACCTGGACCGAGCCGAGGGCAACCTGCAACTCCACCAACGACCTCTACGCCCCCTGGGTCGGCATCGACGGGTACGGCACGTCCACCGTGGAGCAGACCGGGGTGGCGACCGATTGCTCCAGCGGCAGCCCCGTGAACCAGGCCTGGTACGAGATGTACCCGGCGAACCCGGTCTACCTGAGCCTCAGCTCGTACCCGGTATCGGCCGGGGACGTCATCACCGCCTCGGTGACCTACGCCGGGAGCAGCAGGTACACCCTGAAGCTGACCGACTCCTCGCGGGGCTGGACCTACAGCACGACCAAGTCCCTCTCCGCGCAGCGGGCCAGCGCCGAAGTCATCATCGAGTCGCCGACCGGGTCCTACCCCAACTTCGGCACCCTGAACTTCACCTCGGCCACCGTCAATGGCAACTCCCTCGGATCCTCCAACCCGGCCGCGCTCGACCCCAGCTCGAACGGCATCTACGAGGCCCGCACCGGCGCACTCGGCTCCAGCGGCACCAGCTTCACCGAAACGTTCCTGCACGAGTAACCACACCGGCGCTGGGGCGTACACCCGCCCCAGCGCACGCAAGCTCCTGCAGGCCGAGATCCACCCCGTGGGCCTGGCCTGCCCCGGGACGAACGGCAGAAGCAGCACAGGGTCATCGGGCACTGGCACCATCGCACCGACGACCACGCCAAGCCACTCGTCATAAACCAGTCCTGTGGTTCAGTCGGCCGGTCGAGTAAGCGCCGCCCCCGCACTCGCTCTCGATGCCGGCCTGTCCAGGGCGGACGTGATTGGTGGGGTAGTGACCCGCGACGAGGGAGGCTACCCGCCGGTCGAGGTCAGCCGGGCCGACGGGAGTCGGCTCGCCCCCGGTGACGTAGTGCCAGGTAACCCACTGCCCTGCGTCCGGGGCCCCGGGATCATCGTCGGACAACCACTCCTGGGTGTGCCGGGTGCCGAGGGTGGTGTGGAACCGGAGGATCTGTCCGGTGTCAGGGTGGACGTTCCGATGCGTGACGGCCAGCCAGCAGAGTGCACTTGGCAGACAGCGAGTAGTGAGTGATGGGGCAGGGCCGGGTGTGCCGGCCGGTGGACATGGAGCTCCTCGAACGGCTTGGTCAGTGGATGTGGCTGAGCGCTTCCGGCACAGATCCGCGAATGCGCATGCCGGGCTGCGGGGGCCTACAGCTCGACGTCCATCCAGGCGATGTCGTTCAGCTCGACGCCAAGGCCGCGGGCCCGGCGACCGCCGTCCTTGAAATAGTGCTCGCCGAGGGCCTCGGCGAGCAGCGCCTCCTGCTCGGCCTGGGAGGCTCCGGCGTCGCGCGCCGCGTACAGGGCCTGGGCGACGCTGCCGGGCATCTTCTGCGTGATCACCCGGGGACGGGGGTCATCGGTGGTGCCGCCGGAGGCGCTGAACCCGAACGTGCCGCTGATGTGGAGCATGAAGCCGTTCTTCTCGGCGTCGCGGCGCACCCGCTGCTTCACGCGGGGCTGCCAGGTGGCGCGGACCTTCGCCTCGATCGCCTTCGCGGCAGCCGGCTTCGGGACGACCTGGCCCTTGAGCCAGCGCTGCACGGTGCGCTGGGATACGCCGAGGTCCTGGGCGAGCTTCCTGGTGGAGCCCTTGGCGCCCTTGAGCAGGAAGCGCATCCGGGCGGGAACGGACTGCGGGATCGAGCGGGTGCGCTCGGCGCGTTCCAGGCCCTCGTCGATCTCCCGGCTCACCCTGGTCTTCCTTCCCGGCCGCCGACACGGCGGCCACTGCTGATGGTCGTGATGGGCGGCCCGCCGATTCCGGCGGGCCGCCCGGGGTGACTACTCGTCGGCGGATACCTGGCCGCCGGCCTTCATGTGCCGAGCCGGGTTGGCGCCGTCCGCGAACAGCTCGGCGATCTCGGCCATCGGCCTGCTGCCCTCGTGTTTCACGTGCCCCGGGCTGACGCCCAGGCGCAGCGCAGTAGTGAGGGTGCCGTCGGGCTTTGCGAGGACGTCCAGGGCGCCGGGCCCGGGGGAAGCGAAGACGGCGCAGTCGGAGAGCACGGCGAAACAGGCCAGGCCGGTGTCGGCGTGCATGCGGCGCAGCTTGCGGTGCATGTTCACCGTGGCGGTGTCGATGACCAGGGCGCGCATCAACGGATCCCAGGTCGGACGCTCCAGCGCCGGCCAGCGCTCGCCAGGCTTGTAACCGTGCCCGCGCGGGCGTTCCCTCAGCTTCCCGATCGTGCCCTTGGCGGTCTGCTTGATCGCGGTGAGCACCGCCAGCTCCGCCGGGTCGCCGGCCGTCTTGAGGGTGGCCATGGCATCCAGGAACGCGAGCGGGTCGCGGTCGGCCAGATCGAGCGGGACGCCGAGCGCGGCCATCGTGTCCAGGTAGGCCTGACGCAGGCGCTTGTGCCACGGGTCCAGGTACGGGCCGTGCTCGTGCCGCAGCCAGCCCTCGGTCGGCTGGATCCGGGCGCCGAGCTCGACCGCGTAGGCGACCTTGACGGTGGAATGCCAGGCCGGGCCTGTGGGCCGGGAGCCGTCGGCGGTGAACGGGCTGGGCAGCAGCGGGTCGGTGGCAACGCCGGAAAGGTCGACCAGCCAGGAGCCGGGCAGCTTCTTGTCGAAGACGGGGTTGAGCTCGTGCACCGGCCCGGAGAGCGGCAGCGTGAGTCTGCCAGCCGCCGCGAGAAAGGCCATGTTGATGTCCAGGCCGACCGCGTACGGCGCCGCAGCTTCCTCGTCGGTGAGCTGGCGGTGCCAGTCCCACGCCTCGGTCACCAACTCGCCGCCCGGCTCGCGGTCCTGCGCGAGCGGATGCACGTCCGGAACCTCCGGCGGCGCCGGATCGAACGCCCGCGCACGCGAACCCTCCACCGGCCCGGACGCCCAGCCCGACTCGGTGCGCACCGCCCGGGTCGGCGGGCGCAGCGCGGTGACCAGTTCCAGGCCGGACACGGCGGTGGAGCCGCGCGGGGTGAGGACGCGGGTGGCGTAGGTGCCCAGCAGCCGGGCGAGGTCGGCGGCGCCGAGGCTGTCGGGGATCTGCCAGCCGCCCGTGGCCAGCGCGCCCCAGCCGGGGATGCACAGCTGCACGCACTGGCGCTTGCCGTCCTCCGGCATGCGGTAGACCCGCGCCCACGGCCCGAGGCCCCGCTGGGTCAGCAGCCAGCCGGCCTTCTCGAGCTGCTTGACCGCCTTGTGGGTCTTCGGGAGCTGGCCCAGGCGCTGGACGAAGTCCTTCTTCTCGTCCCGTCCCATCGGCGGCAGACCGAGCTCGGCCAGGGCGGCGTCCGTGAGCACCACCAGGGCGTCGCCGTCCTTGCCGTGCCGGTGCAGCCGCGGGGCGCCGAACTTGGCCTCCAGCGCCCACTCCACGACGTCGGCGAGCGTGCGGTCGGCCGGAGCGGTCGGCGCCTGGCTGCCGTCGGCGAGGTAGGCGACCAGGGCCTTGCCGGACGGGGCGACGTCCACCACGGCCAGCGGACCGGCCGGGAAACGCGCGGCGGCCGCCAGCTCCCAGTCCGCCGGCCCCGCCACGGCGGCCGGCTTCCTCACCGGGGCCTTCCGCGCTCGCGACGCTGCCGATGCGGCCGGACGGGACGACACGCTGCGCCGGGGCGCGGCCGGAGGAACGGCAGGAGAGGCCTGGCGGGGCGCAGCGACCGAAGCGACCGGCCCGGCCGGGACCACCGACGCCGGCGCCGGGGCGGCGGGCTGGGCAACCGGGGCCGCCAGCGCCGCCGCGACCGGTTGTCCGGCCGGGGCGGTCGCGCACCAGCCGCCCATGTGCACCGGACGACCCTGCGAGCGGTACGGCGTCGGCCGTCCGCACCGCACACACGGTGCCGGTGGCTCAGCGACCAAGTCCCCGGCCGGGGTCCGGTCGAGCTCCACCACCGCCTGGTCCTGCTGCTCGCCGATCGCAGCCGGCACCGCGGGTGCCGGAACGGCCGGAGCGGCGGGTGCCGGAACGGCCGGAGCGGCGGGTGCCGGAACGGACGTCGGGGCCTCGGCCGGGGTGGTGGTGCGCACCAGGCCGGCGGACTGCGCACGGCGCAGCCACGCGCTCGGCTCGACCGTGCCGTGCCGCAGCGCCAGCCGGGCGAGGAAGGCGATGTAAGCCTCGCGCTTGGGCGGCCGCGGCTCCGTCGCCCCGGCCTCCCACCGCACGATCGTCTCCCGACGGGCCTTCAGCGCGGCGGCCAGCTCCTCCTGCTTGAACCCTCCGAGCTTGCGCAGCCGCTCCCGCTCGGCCGGAACCGGCAGGTCCTCCACCGGGCGCGGACGCTCCAGCAACGCGTCGATCGCCTCGAACAGGTCGTCAGCCACGTTCCACCTCCACCACACACTCTAGCGTGAAAGTAACTTCTGGATCGCACACTTTCGCGCACATCACCGGATCGAGGTCCGGCTGGCCCTCGCCGAACCCGGCAATCCGCATCCACGACCGCGGGCGAACAGCCCCGCCGCCCACACGCTGGCAGCGCCCCGCCCCGACCTCGGACAACCCCGCCCTTCGCAGCACTTCGCCGTCCAGACCGCAATCTCGGGCAATCGCCCTTACGCATTCCATTCCCCCCTCCGCCGCCCGGACATCACCGCGCGCGGGAAACCGAAAGCCGGGCAGGCCGCCAGACGAACCCTCGGGTTTTCCCGGAAACCCAGACCTCGTGAGCCGGCCGTTGTGCTCCATCACACGCGGGTCGCGTCAGGCTCCGAGTCGATCATCTGGAATGCTGTTCCAGTCCGCCGCCGATGGCTTTGAGCGGCGGGCATCCGCAGTACCGGGCGAACCGCCCGGGAAGCCCACGGAGAGAACGGAACATCATGAAGCCATCTGTGCTTGTCGTGTCCACCGACCCCCAGGGGTCCGCGGTCGTCTGGGCCGAGCGGGTGGGCGACAACCTGCCCTTCGACTTCATGGCGGCCCACGAGCAGGCCGACCAGCTGGTCCACCTCAAGAAGACCGGCGCGAAGATCCACGTCATCGCCAACCAGAAGGGCGGCGTCGGCAAGACCACCACCACGGTGAACCTCGCCGCGTGCACCTTCGACGTCCTCGGCGCGAAGGACGAGTACGAACACATCTTCATCGACACGCCGGGCACCCTGGCCGACGAGGAGATCCTGCGTCGGGCGCTGGAGATCGCGGACGACGTCCTGGTCCCGATGATCACCGAGCCGCTGTGCTTCGACCCGACGGCCCGTACGATCCAGAAGGTCATCGAGCCGATGGACATCCCCTACCGGGTCGTCGTCAACAACTGGGACCCCCGGGACGGCCGTGCCGACCTCGAGGACACCGAGGCGTACATCGCCGCGAGGGGATGGCCCCGCGCCAAGACCGTCCTGCGCCGGTACAAGATCCACTCCCGGGCGGTGGCCGAGGGTACGGTCGTCACCCAGTACAAGGAGAGCGGTACCGCCTTCCGGGCCCGCGAGGACTTCTTCCGCCTGTCCCTCGAGCTCGGGTACGGGGGCCGCTGATGGCAGGCCGTCGCGTCTCATTCGCCTCGATGGCCGCCGATCCGGTCGTCGACACCCCGGGTGTGGACAGGCCCAACGACACCCCGGCCCGGTGGATCCCCACCGCCAACTGCCTCCCCAACCCGCGCAACCCGCGTGACGAGCTGGGTGACCTCTCCGACCTGGCGAGCATCAAGGACCGCCAGCTGCAGAGCTGCCTCGCCGTCACCCCGGCCGCCTACCTCCGACTCTGGCCGGAGGATCGGCAGGCGCTGGGAGCGGGAGCGCAGGACGTGGTCATCGTCAACGGCAACCGCCGCCGGGCGGCCGCGCAGCTGTACGGGCGCGAGCAGCTGCTGGTCGTCGTGGACGACTCAGTGGCGGAGTCCAAGGCGACCCTGCTGCGGGCGGCGCTCGACGAGAACATGGCGCGCAAGGACTTCGATCCGATCGAGGAGGCCAACGCGGTCCTGCTCATCGTGGCGCAGTACCCGACGGCCAAGGAGGCCGCCGAGGCGGAGGGCTGGTCCCAGAGCTGGATCTCGCACCGCAAGAACCTGCTGAAGCTCCACCCGGAGCTGCAGCGCCAGGTGCGGGCCAAGGCGCGCGGCGAGGAGGGCGTCTCCATCAACGTCGCGCGTCGGCTGGGTTCGGTGAAGGGCATCGAGGAGATGTCCCTGGCCGAGCAGACGTCGGAACTGGAGCATCTGCTCCAGGCCGACGCCGACGCCGTTGCGGCCAAGCGAATGGCGAGGCTGGAGGCCAAGGCCAAGGCCGCGGCCAAGGCTCCTGCTGAGGCACCAGCTCCGCAGCCTGCGGTTCAGCAGCCCGCCGCGCCTGCGGCTCGGCCAGCTGCCGAGGTGGTGCCGTCGCCGACGGAGCCGCCCGCTCCCGCTGCTGACCGGCCGGAACCCGCTCCCCGCAGCCCGCTCCCGAGCTCTGGACTCGCTCCGAGCACCGACCGATTTTCCGCGGAAAATTCCGAGCCCCTCCCGATGCCGGAGCAGCGGGCCGTGGCCCCGTCGGCTGAACAGCCGACAACCGCCCCGCAGGCGGAGCTCGGCAACGTCGACTGGCACAACGTCGAGGAACTGGCGGACGCCATCTGCCGCACCCTCTCGGCTGACGAGGCCTACCGCCTCGCCGACGCGCTGGCCAACCGTCTGCTGACGACCAACAGCTGACACGCCTGTGGTGCCCTCCCCTCCGGCCAAGCGGGGAGGGCACCACGCTTCTTGCCACCCGATGAAGTCCCGTAAGGCTCACCAGCTCCCTCAGGCGTCAGGCACATGGCACGATGGTCGATGTTCTTTGACTTCTCATGGCTTTCCGCCACGGGACGGTGGCTGTCGCACTCGGCCTGGATGACCATCACCGACGCCATTCACCACGCGCTCCTGCAGGTCCCGCCCATCGCCTGGACGGACGAGGTCCGAGACGACCCACTGCATCCGAGACGACCCACTGCGCGAGAGCTCCCGGGTGCGCCCTGATCAGGGCGCATGGGCGAGGCAACAAGTCCGAGGCGCTGCGCGGCTTCCAGCACTGCCTGAGCCTGCTCCGCGGCGAACTCGGACTCTGTCCGACGGCATGGCCGCGCGATCTCGTGGCCTCGGTCGCCGGGCATCGAGGCGCGGCGTCAGCGGGATGCCGGCGCGTGCGCCCTGTTGGACCACATGAGCTGGACCGGCACCTCGCCGCTGCCGTTGGCGAGCTTCACGAACCTGAAGACGCGCGTGAGGTCGGGTTCGGCCTCGTTGATGGGGAGATCGCCGATCTCGCCCCTGCCGGTCTCCGAGTACCATCCGATCTTCGAATCCTCGTCCAGCCGGATGGCATCCTCCACGTCGGGATCGGTTCGCGCTTCGTTGAGCTCGTGGTAGAAGGTGGCGACGACGTTCGCCCAGGCGTTGTCCGCGTCACCGAACACCGGTATGCCGTTGTCTCCCTCCGAGAACACCCCGACCGCGTAGTAGACCGTGACGTCCCGGCTGTCCTGCCGCGTGTGCACCGAGCCGTGGTAGCCGCCCAGCCCCTTGGTCGAATCGCTCGCGTCGTCGTCGATCTTGATCAGTGCGCGGCTACGGCGGCCGTGCCGTTCCTCAGTACCCTCCGGCGGCTGGAAGCCCGGCGAGAAGTCGTCGACGAGGATGACCCCGCGCGGCAGCATCATGTTGATGACGCTCTGCCCAGGATCGCTGTCGCCGAGCACCCCGGCCGAGAAGAGGTCCGCGGCGAGTGCCTCCGCATCGTCCTTGAAGAACCTCGACCCCGCCGGCCCGGCGCCCTCCGCCACGTCGGACGGCAGCATCGTGGAGGTGACCGCACCCTGGTAGTACTGGGCGATCACCGCCTGGAGCGTGGGGTCCGACATCGAGGCCTTGAGTGCCTGGTCGATGTTGTCGATGTCCGCCTTGTCCCAGGCGGCCGCGCCGCCGACGAAGCGGTTGACGAAGACCAGATCCGCGATCGTCCTCCCGCCGTGGGGCTTCAGGTCCCATCGCGGCATCGGACGGAAGCCGTCGGGCGTCACTGCCAAGGCCGCTGCCTCGGCGGTCTCGTCCGCCTTCACGGCCGCCTGCCGCCTGGCGTACGCCCGGTGGAGCGGCGAACCGGGGCGCACCACGACGTTGAGCGGCCTGATCTCCCCGTTCTCGGAATAAATCATGACGATCCCCCTTCCCTGTTAATTGCTGGGGGCTTTGCCTCCTCAACCTCAGCCTGGCACCATCGGCCGTCACCGCAACGTGGCGCGCGTCTCCGTGCCGGTCTCAGGCTGGGGCACCAGCAGATCCTGCCCGTACAGCCATGCGGCGACGGCCGGGCCTGCTCGGTCGGCAGGGTGCGGTTCCAGGCCCGCAGGGCCTCGGCGAGTGTGTGCTCGCCACGCGGTGACTTCGTGAGCGGGGCCAGCGCGGGCCCACCGCGATAGGCCACCGCGATAGGCCACCGGCCGGGGCAGCGCGGGGTGGGTGAGCGCGAGGCGGAACTCCACCTGACCGCCCACCACGCAGAGGGTGCGCGAACGCGGCGTAGCGACGGTCATCCACAAGCTCAGGACCCCTCGCGGACGATCCAGAAGCGGGACTGGCGGTAGGCAGGGTGTTGGGGTCGTCGGCCCTCCGCCCAAGTCCGCCAGACCCTGCCACGCGTGGAGCGGGCTCTCACCTTCACCCAGGACGAACGCTCCGCTGCGGACGCCCAGGACTGGCTGTACTACTACTCACCCGAAAAGGAGTGCGTCCTCGACGGCCAGCTGCGGATGCGGCGTGCCGCCGCTGAGAACGGGCTCGGCTTGTGCGGGCTGACCGTACACATGTCCTGAGCCGCCTCGGCCCGACTTGGCTTCCCCGGACTCGAGACCCCTACCTCGGGACAGCCCGCCGTTCGTGGTTGCGGGCGGTTTGCCCTGTCGACAGCGGGCCCGGGTGCGCGAGTGATCCGGTTGTTGTCGCGCCGGTAGGGGGCTGGCCGACCCCCCGGTGCGGGCTCGATACATTTCTCATCAGTGACCGCTCCGCAGACCGCCCAGCCCTTCCTGAAAGACCGGAAGTGCATACTGCTCCGTACCGCGTCCCGGCATTTCGAGCTTCTTTAGTTGCCCGCCGACGATGTGGGACACCAGCGGCACGGACAGGGCGTCCGGCCAGAGGCCGGTGCGCTTGCCCTCGGAGAGTACGCGCCGGAAGGCGCCGGTGGAGCCCCGCAGGTTTCGGCCGTTTGCCCTCAACTCGTCGGCGGCGCACTCGCCTTCGCCTTCGATGACTTGGAGCAGGATCTGCTGCGCCCGGGGCGGGAGGCGATCGTAGTACGAGCGGGCCCGCTCCGGTGTCCAGCGGTCGTCAGGCACTGCGGTCACGACGGCGGCCGGCATCGCGGCAAGGGCGAGCAGCTTCTCGAGCGCCTCGGGGGTCGGGTTCTCCACGGTGATCGTGATCTTCATGGCGCACACCCTTGCAGCCCAGCGACCTGAACACAAATAACCCCAGTAGACGTGTCGCAGATAGGGAGGGCGCTGCGAGCGCCGATTCTGTATCACTCCATGTGTTGCGTCCGCTAACTGGATTTAGAAGACGCAACACAGAACCTGGTACAGACAGGCTGTGCCGGACGGATCATCAGCTCGCCGTGCCGGAAGGAGAGCGCTTGTGGATGCGGACGCGGACAACCTGCCCGCTCTGGCGGAGGCCGCCGCCGAGGTGATGGTCGGTGAGCTGGTCGACGACAGTCCGGTACTCGTGCAGTTCACGCTCGACGGCATCGACCGAACGAGACACTGACTGAGGACGCGGCCGACAACCTCGCCTCCGCCCGGCCGGCGCGCACCAGCCAGACCTACGCAGAACAGTGGCGCTACTTCGCCCGCCGGTGCGCTGACCACAGCCGCCACCCTGGGCCGCGCACCAGCCAGGCGAACATGGTCTCCTACATCTCCCACCTGCGGCGCCGAGGCGGACGCGACGGCGCGGGCGCGCCAGTGAGCTCACTGCGCCTGGCGATGGCCGCGATCCGCGACGCCAACGCCCGTGCAGGATACGAGAACTGGCCGCCGAAGAAGGCGACCGCCGAACTGATCCGCAAGCAGCATCTCCTCCCAGATCTGATCGACCTCCGCCGTGTACCGCTTACTCATGTTGCTCTCGATTCCCACCTGTGGCTGCTTCCTCCGGGCTCACATGTCCCAGTCTCCAGGTGTCCAGCCGGAGGGTGGATTTCAGTTAAGGCACAGTCGCCGCCAACCCGGCGAACGTTGCCAGTCAGAGCACTAGCGAGATGCCCGGTGCGAAGGTTTCTGCCGAGAATCCTCCTGGCGCATTTGTCGGGTTACGAGCAGCTGGCGCACCATCTGCTGCAAGGACACCACAGCTGTCACCGGCGGAAGGCCCGCGACCACGGCCTCAGGCATTGTGCTGGGCGTGTCGACGATACACAGGAAACTGGCGATACCTGCGAACACCAGGATGACCGTCCAGGAATTCGCCACCTTTCGTCCTCCCAGAGCGGCCCGCAGAACGGAGAGGGAAGCGGCCATCCATGGCCCGTAAACGACGACCGGCCAGTACTGGGACAGCCCCCTCGGCAGCTGGGAAAGGGCCACGTTCTGCAGAGGGTGATAGGAGATTATCCATCCGAGGATGCACACCACAGTGACGATCGTTGCAGTCAGGAATCCGATGACGGATCCCATGATGTCGGACCGCCGGCGCGCCGGGCGTGCGTGACGCTCCCGGCGGTTAGCGACTAACTGGGGGCGGAAACCCATGGCCTGCAGGCCGGCTTCCTCTTCGAGCGCTTCCGCATCCGAAGGATATGACTGCAGGCCTGGATCGGCCCAGCCATTGACGACCGGATAGGACAGGTCGGCGGCCAGCTGCCCGGCGGGCGGCCAGAGGGCGTGGTTGTGTATCACTCCGTCATCGGGGATGAATCCAGCTGCGTAGTAGGGGTTGAAAGCGGTGTTCGTTGACTCGTGCAAAGCAGCTCTCCTGTTCGCGTCATTGCGGATCTCGACCGGCGGTCTCAATCAGTCGTTCTCTGATCGATACAGCCGCATCGAGAATTCAAATTCGAGCCGACGCAGGATGCGGAAGAGTTCGGCCAGCTGGCGTGAGCAATGCGTCAGCACCACGCGTTCGCCATTCTTTACGAGATAACCACTTTCCAGATCACCCACGGCATTCCTCCGGCCTGGAACGAATAGCCAGTTATCACCGGCACTACAGATCCTGTCTCGCTCCAGCAGCAATGGAACAGGCGGCTTGGCTGTTGGACTCATGCCCCGACAACGATGGGCTAATCACCGAGAAATGTACGGCATCCGGGTGTCCTGAAATATGCTTACGCCGCCCGCGCTCAGAGCTTTTACTCAGGTCGCCGAGCTCCTCGCCTGGTCGTGCAGCGGTCCTGCGGCTGGCCTTGGAGGGGAGCGATCGAAGCGAGCGTTGCCTTCTCCGCTCGCTCGGCTTCCCCACTTTCCAGGCACGGTGGCCGCGAAGGGTGCCAGATACTCTGCAATTCTCCCCAACATGGCGCGCCGGCGCGCGGAGCCGCAGGTAGCCAGGCTTCGGGTGGTCGCACCGTTGCGCCCCCCGCCGTCCAGTCGGCCGATTAACGGACGCTCAGGTTGTCTGAGCGGCACGTCAGTTGTGTGTCTCATTTGGGTGACCAATGACAGGACCGTTTGATGCCGCGCCATGGCCGTCGGCATGAGCCGTGGTGGCGATCGACGCAGCTGCACCCCACTTGGTGATCAACTGGCAGCCTCCGTGTCGGCCCGTGGATGACTGGTGGCGGCGCCCCATCGCGACCGCGGAATCTTCGGCTGACCGCGGGTTTCGACCGTCCCGCCCGAAACCTTCCCCAGCGACGGAACGGGACCGTTCGAGCCGTCCGCCGGTCGACTCGAACGAACTTTCCCGCAAGCAGTTGTAGTGGGCCCCGAGGATGAGTCGTGTACGAGAGTATTCACACTCTGTTATGGAGCGAGTACTCTTGGTCAAGCCATGGCCCAGTCATGGATCAGCCGCCCGGACTCTGGCAGGTCCGGACGGCTCCAGGGGCAGTCGGCGCGACATCGCTGTTCCAGATCACCCCTCAGGCATCTGGACTCGAAACCGCGCCTGGCAGAAGCGACCGCTCATGATCGCTTCTCACTGTTCGTTCGGCCTTCTTCAACCACCCTGCTCCCCTACGGGGAGGTCTTGACATGACCTAGCAGCAACGAGACGGCTCGGTCCGCACCACCGGACCTTCACCGTCTTTGCGCCAAGCACATGCCTCGGCGTCTGAACGCTTTGCTTCCGCCGTCACTGAGCGCATGCCCAAGTCGACGACGGAATCCACCGCTGCCTCGGCCCATCTGCACACCTGGGATCCTGCGAGAACCTGTGTCCTGACGGGCCGCTGCCTCCTCACACGTCCGTAAGTAGGCAATGCCATTTTGCATCACCGAATCAAAATCTGCCAGCTAGCCCCTGCCCGTGTCCTGGGTCGTCGCTCCATCCGTCTAGGAGGAGGGCACAGAGTCCTCAATGAGCGAAACCTCCAAGGACCTCCCCAAGCAGGCTCTCGAGCACGAGTGATCACCGCTCAAATGGAGCCGACCGCGGAAAAAGTCGCCTCGACGACTTTGGGACGGTCGGTGCATCGCTCCTCGACCAATCCGGGTGTCGATGGGCGGTCGGCCGGGCCGGCCGGGGAAGTGAGCGAGCGTCGGGCTTTCGGCGGTGCTCCGTGAGTCCGCGATACCCGGGCGCCGTGCACACGGAATCGGCCGGGGGTCCCGGGCCTGCTCACGGGCAGGCGCGTGCGACCGAGCAAGTTCGCCTGCCCGCTACCCGGTTCCCAGCGGCGTGGCTCAGTGACAGGGACTTGACCGGTGACCTGATCCGGGTCGTGACGCTGGTGCAGGACTACGGCTGGAAGTCAGGATTGTGCTTCGCCGCTGACGAGACGATCGGGAGACAGCTGGGGCTGTCCCGGGGCGGTGTGAACCGCCTAATCGCCAAGGCAAAGTCCAAGAATCTGGTTCGCGCGTCTCGAAATCCTGCCACCCGAACCATGAACCGGCGTGTTCGCCCACTGGCCGACGATGAGCTGGCCGTGTGCGTCGGCTCATATGCTCGGGCGCATCTGGCCGGTACTCGGTTCAAGGTTTATGCGTTGCTCTCCCTGCGGCAGCAGTTCACCGAATCGACTCCCGTCGCGCGAATCGCACGCGAGTGCCAGATAAAGGAGGACACGGCCCGCGAGGCGGTGGCCGAACTCCTGGTCCAGGGCTGGGTGAGCAGAAGACGGGGTGAGAAGAGGGGGTACAGATACGTCGTCCATCCCATGCCCGTCCGCGTACCGAGCGTACCGAGCGGGCCGAGCGGGTCTCTCCCGAACGGGCCCGTTCCCGCGCTGCGATCCGCGGACGGGCCCGCAGGCCGCGGTGTCGAGGTCTTCGACTCCGGACCGGATTCCCTTCTCGGCGCCCCGCTCGGCGTGTGCCGGGAAGCTCCCGGTTCGGTGACAGCCGACTCCCCCAGTCCGGTGACACCGAGCCCCCCCGATCCGGTGACAGAAACACGATCCCCCCAACATGACGTGCTGAACATGTCGGCCGTCGTGGGTGGTTGTTCGTCCCGCGAACCGGAAACCGCGCGCCCCCGGGCGCGAGGACGCGCGGCGGGAGCCACGGGGGGCGGAGCGAGCCCGGCAGGGCACGGCAGATGGCAAGCCGACCAGAAGATGATCCAGTCGATGACCAACGAGCAGAGGCGATGGGGACAGCAGGCCGCGTCATCGGCTCTTGGGCGCCTGCCGAGGCAACTCGCGGACCGGCTGACGGAGCGACACCTCGACCTCCTCGCTCAGCACATTGTCGCAACATTCGCCGACTACGGCACATCCCCTGAGGTCCATGGCGCCGTGATCCTCAAAGCTCTCGAGTCGGCGTGCGAGTTCGCGCGGCGCAGGGAGCCGGTCGGCGCTGTGCCGTGGTCTTCGGTGGTCTCCCCGCTTCCCTGGCTGATCAGGGTCGTCGACCGGGCAAGCGAGACGGTCACAGGGACCAGGCCGGTCCGAAGCCCCGAGTGCGCACTCTGCCGCGGGCCCCTGGTCGTCCGCGACGCCGAGGACCCGGAAACCTGCCGATCCTGCGGTCCCGCCGCCGCCGCTGCCGCCTGCCGTCGGCTTCGGGAGCAGTGGGAGCTATCCGGTCACCAGTGGGACGTTCCACCCCCAAGAGACCCGCTCACGGTGCCGCCCGCGCTCGTCCACCGACGGAGTACGCCGACAGCCGCCCCGAACGGACTCTCGGACCGGATGGCGACAGAGGGCGACGAGTCGGAAGGAACCGTCCTTCGTCGGCGGCTTGCCGCTCGCCGACTTGAGCGGGAACAAGCCCGTGCCCGGGCCGGCGAGGATCTGTCGGCGGCCCGCACCGCCTTTGCCGGACCCCGTCGGCAGGGCACCACCGAAGCCGCCCGCCAGGAGGGCACCGGTCGAGGAAGCGCCGACCAGGCGCGCGGGCACGACACCGGGCTCCGCGACGTGCCCCTGGAGGCCGTCGCGGCGTCTGATCCTGCTCCACGGCTGGACGGCCGACCTGATGCAGGGAAAGCCTGCGTGGTCGCCACAGCGCGACCGGGGCCTGCGAGACGCCACCGTGGGACCTCCCGTCATGTCCGCCTTTCCGGTGGTCCGCCAGTTGCCCCCTGGGACCAAGGGCCGACCGGGCGCGGGGACCTGCACGGGCGTCCCCGCGACCGGACCGGAGGCCGGAGACTGCCTGGGAAGTCCGCCCTCATCGCCGATTGCAGGCCGATCGCGGGCACCGTCCCGGGTGTGCCACGAGTGGTAGGCCGCCTGCGTTCGTCTGGACGTCAGTGCGTTCACCGTCAATGTTTGACTTTGCCGAAAAACCGGTCAAAACGTAATCGAACCGGCATAGAGCGGATCGAACATACGCTGAGACTGAGAATCTTGGCGCTATCTTCGGATAATTGCAAGTCCCTGGTGGTGCGCCAGCGAACCAACACCTTCGGATACATACCTCCACCTTCCCTCCCGGGCAAAGTGCCCGCAGGAGATGGAGGCATCGCTGCGCCGATTCATTCGCGCGCGGGAAGGGCAGTGGCAGCACTTACCGAGGATAAAATCCTCCGGTACACCCGACAAGAGGTCCGGCGCGCGGCATTCCGCGATCATGCGGCAGCCCCCTTCGGATATGCTGTCCAATTTTCCGAGCGAGCAGTCCCGAATATGAAAATTGCCTGGCGGGGGGTTTCCGGTCCGGTCGCACAGGCGTTTGCGTCTCCGGCGCGCTCGGCCATGCGGGTGAATCGGCCGGTCAGGGGATTGCGGCCATTTCGGCTCGATGGGTAACTAGGTACATCCGAACCGGGTGGGTCACCCATCCTCTCCAGGGGATAAGCAGCTGCCGCGTCTGCCAGCGCTTCCGGCTTGCGCCTCATCGCTGAAGAGGCGTGTTGCCATCCCCCGGTTGAGGAATTGGATCCGCGGGCCGGTGCGATTCTTGTCGCACCGGCCCGCAGCGGCTCACCGGGTCGCCTCCGTAAGAGCCGGCAGAGGCTCACCCCGGTGCGATCGGGCTGGTCGAAGCCCACGGCGCAAGCAGTCCGCTGGGCGCCCCGCCGAGTCCGCAAGCATCACGGACGTCCACGGACAGGAGCCGGCTCGCCGCCGTCTCGCAGTCGGTCCTCGGGCGCCGACGCACACCTGGCGCTCGAAGAGCCTTCAGTGGAGAACCGGCGCCGGATTCGGCCCAGTCAGCGCGGTTCCTCGGGGCCGACGGTGCTATTGGTGGCCGCCTGCCCTGCTCGTCGGCGCTGCCGCCGGCTTCGACGCAACGTCTGGCGGACTGGACGCACGGCCCCCGGCTCCTCCTCGTCGGCCAGCCGCTTGGGAGGGACCGGCCCGGAAGGCGGTCGGCGGGCCGGACGCCGTCCCGGGCCTAACGCGCACAAGCGGAACGGCTGATTTCGGCCAGGTCGGTGCGGAATTCCATGAGCGAGTCGCCGGTCACTCTCGGACACCTGCAAGAAAACCTGCCCAAATGGCTCCGTCGAAGACCAAGATCAATGGCCCTGGCCATCCGCCATTCGCCTCGAAACCCGGACTTGAGTGAACGAAACAAGCCAAGCTCATTCCGTCAGATCCCCAGCGGTGCGAACAACTCTTCTTACCGTCACACTAGGCGCCTGCATTACATAAACACGCCCCCCTTTTTTTGGAACGGATCGCTCCCCGCGGATAATCTATTTCTGATTTGCTTCGACCAGTCCGGCGCCCGTTCGGCCAGCCGCTCCAATCCTCCGGTGGGAGAAGAGCCCTGGACGGACCGAGGAGCCTTCCGCGGCGAAACGTGGGCCATGAGCCGTGGAGAACGCATGAACCAGTGTCGAGCGAACAGGGAGCCGCCTGCTCGCCGGAGGGAATGGTCCTCATGCACCGGGCGCGGCCTGAGCCGCGAAGCCACGAGCAGTCGTACCGGCAGCCGCTTTCGGCTCGTGAGCCGAGAAGCGACCGCCGTTCACCGAGGAGGAGATTTCACTGACCACCGCAGAGATCAATGAACGGCCGGCGGGAGCTCTCGCCGAGGATGTCCTGAGCCACTGGGTCAGCGGCCGTCCGCTGTCCTTCAGGTTGCCGTCTCTCCGTCGCGCGGTACCGATCGCCCGGCGGCTGGCAGGGCTGTGGCTGGACGCCGAGGACGTTCGGGCCGACCATGCCCGGGACGCGGCCTTGCTCGTGATCTCCGAACTGGTCACCAATGCCCTCGAACACTCCAACAGTGCACACATCACCGGTTGGTTGCGCCGGACCGCGGACCGGCTCCTGCTGGAGGTCCGTGATCAGGGAAGGACTTCCACGGTGCCGCGGCTGCACCGCGCCACGCCGGACGAGGACCACGGCAGAGGCCTGGCGCTCGTTGCGGGCTACTCGCAGGAGTGGGGGATGCGGCTGAGTGTGGACGGCAGCTGCTCGGTGTGGGCCGCCGTCCCGCTGTCCAGTCGGAGCACTGCCGCGTGGTGACCGTTCAGGGGCGGTCGCCGGCCACGCGCCGCAGTTGCCGGTGCCCGGCCGGCAAGCCGCCCCGGGCGCGACGCGGTGTTCCCTGACACCCCCCGCCACCGGTTGCGTCCACCGGCGTGCGGGCGCCCGCGATCCGACCAGGCCGGACGGCACATCGAGCGTCGAACCTCAATCATCCACTGCGCACATCGTTAGGAGAGCCCATGTCCAGCTCAAGCACCGAGAGTCGTGAGGTCGTCAACAGCATCATCAACTCGGTGACTCAGCTAGACCGCGACGCCCTGCGTCGCCTCGATCCCGAACGACTCAGCGCGCAGTTCGACGCGCGTCTGGAGCTCGAGGACTACTTCCACGCGCTTTGGGAGCATTTGAAGGCCTGTGGTGAGCGCCCGGCCATCCGCACGGAATATCAGCCGCTTGCCGCTGTCCTCGATCTGCTCACGGGTTTGAGTGAAAATGTCATGTTCGCCGACTGCGTGAAACAACGGGACCTGCACCATTTGCCCCAGCGGTGACAGGCTTGTCCGGAGTCAGGTGTAAGGGGCTTCGCCCGGAGGGCGCCGCAGTCCGTGGCTGGTCGTCTGGCCCGGCTGCCTTCGGGGGGTGTCATCGCGCCTCTTCGGCCACGGTCGACCGCGGAGGTCGCCGCTCCCGCGCCGTCCTCCCTTGCCAGTCACCGTGCCATGTGCTGCGCGTTGCGGCGGTACGCGGGGTTGGCGAGTGCGCTGGTGCCGGCCCAGTGATCGACATGCACTCGCGGCGGGTCGCGGGCTGGTCACCGGCCGAGCACATGCGCGCCGGCCTGGTCGTCGACGCGGTCAACGCCCGGGGCGGCGACGTGCGTGGCGTGGTCTTTCACTCCGACCGGTTGAACCTGGGCCGTACACGCCGGCGGCGTTCGCCTTGGTCTGCCGAGCGCACGGGATACGGCGCTCGATGGGCCGGGTCGGCTCCAGCTACGACAACGCCCTCGCGGAGAACTTCTTCGCCACGTTGAAGCGCGAACTGCTCTACGGTTCATGCTGGCTGACCCGGCCACGGGCATAGCAGGCAAGTGTCTACGAGATGGGGGCAAAGCCCGCACCCGTGTGCCGTGAGACCTCACACCTCGGCATACCGGACAATCTCCAGGGCGTCCGTCAACTCGGCCGCCACGGCGTCCTCGCTATTCGAGGCAGCGACGGAATCGCCGATCGCGTTGGACATCGCCGCATGGATGCTGTCGGTCGCCGCGGCGATGATGTCCGCGTGGACCTGGGCCGGCTGGCAGAAGCAGGTGAGCCTCGCTCCGGCCAGGATGACGAGGGTGCGGAGGTTGTAGGTGCGAGCGTCGGCGGTGTCGCCGACGGAGTAGGCGTCGATGGCGGCCGCGTTGCTGTCGAGCGCAGCCGCGAGATCGGCGGCACACCTCGACACCTGGAGCCTGGGAGCTTCCGCTGCCTGCGCCGCGGGGGCGATGGCGAGGGCGGCGCCGGATGCGATGGCGACGGCGACGACGCTGGCGGCAAGACGAGAACGGGTCATCCGAATCCCCTCCGAAAAGAAGCGTTCCTGCTGGTGGGACGCCAGCAGGAACGGAACGTAATTCACCACCAGGGGCGGGCGGCAGGGCGCGCAGACCGGCAGAGTGGTGCGAAGAATCGATGTTCCGGCAATCCAAGGCGAATTCAGTAGTCTTCATACAACTTGGCGCTACTCCATCCGAGTCACTATAGGGAAGAGCGGCATCCGAGGCCTGGAAGGGCGGGATGGGGAATTCGGTTAGCAATTTCCGGCGTTTCACTTGTCGCTGGGCCGTGAAACTACCCGGCTCCGGTCAGCCGCTGCGACCACACGCAGGACGGGCCGCGACCCTACGCGTCCTCGGGCCCGACCCGCTGAACCCTGTGCTGGACGTGCTCATGTCCAGCGTAGGAGCGCAGGTCGTCCGTTGTGTGCGCTAGCTCCCCTCGGAGGGTTCTTGCCGGTTCCGTGATGCGGTTCAGGTGCCTCGCCAGGTTGGTGTGGCTTCGCCGGTAGGGCGTCGGGTCATGTCATCGACGCATGGCGAGGTGGATCACGGTCTCTGAACGGACGAGCTCGTTGCCCTCGGTCGGTTCCTTCCGGATCCGATCGAGCACGCCCGTCCACGACCAGGATCGGCCGGGGCGCCCCGGCGAACCGTCAGCCTGTCGACGGGGCTCTAATCCGTCCTCCTGACAGGCGTCCTGTCGGAGCGCTTGGGCCTCCGCGAGCGCTTCGGCGGACGGCGGAGTGTACATCTTGCTGTGGCAGGCCGGCCTCGATACCGGGAGCGGGCGTTCGAGGCTGATCCCGTGCCGGCGGCCGATGACCGACAGGCTGGCACCGTCGGGCGCCAGTGAATGCTGAACGATCACCCTTCCACGAGGAGTCGTGATCGCCAGAAGGGGATCACCGAGCCTTCGGCGCACTTCCACGGTGTGACCGTGCAGATGCCGTGGAACCGCGTAGAGGTTGCCCCGGTAGGACACCATGCTGTTGGCCGAGACCGCACGATCCACGCTGATCTTGGCAGGGTACGGGTCGTGGGGAAGGTCGAGCAGGACCGTCGCAGCGGGCACGGTGTACCCGTCGTAGCCGCCGCTTGCCGCGGCCCGGCGAGCGTCCATGATCCTGGCCAGCCTGTTGAGGCTCTCCTGCGCCTCCAGCAGGCCGGTGTCCGCGCCAATGGTCTGCCACCACAGAACGAGTGCTTGCCCGATCGCCTCGTCGTCGGCGTGTTGCCGCGCCGGACAGAGATCCGCGACAACACCGTAGTGCTTCGCGACCTTGCCCAGCGCCGTGGCCAGTTTGCCACCTCCCGGGCAGTGGATCGGCTGCGTCCGGTCGAAGCGCCAGCGCCAGCCGGTTCCGCCGAACTGGCGCAGGATCCGGTCGACGGAGTCGACCAGGTGGCCGAGATCGATCTGCTCTGCGATTACTGCGCTCCAGCGCTGGGAGTGGGTCAGGCGTCCCACCAGGATGCAAGCATGAGTACTGCCCCAGTCTGCAGGGGGGTCGGAGAGGACGAACCAGCGGAAGTGCACTTCCTCCGCGTTCTCCGGCCGGCCGGGGCGGGTGCGGGGGGGACGCTGGCACAGCGGGCACCGGGGACGCAGCTGATGGGTCCGCAGAGCGCGGGTGAAGGTCGAGTAGCCACCGCTGTAGCCCAGATCGACGATTTCGGCGAACAGCGTCGACGCCTGGAAGTGGGCATCGTCCTGCAACCGTCGGCGGCAGTAGGGGATGAACCGCTCGAACTCGTCCCGGCCGGAGCTGCGGACTCCGACCGTGCGCTTCCCGCTCAGATAGGAGCTCACGGTCTTGCGGTCGCGGCCGAGGAGACGGGCGATTGCGGCGATGGACAACCCTCGGGATCGGAGGGCGCAGATGTTGATGTATTCCTCTCCGGTCAGCATTCCACTCCTAGCAGGCTTCGATATGGCGTCCTCATGGGACCCATGGGAAGCCAGGAAATATACACGAAGCCCGGGAGTGAGAGAAGAAAGGTTTTTGCAAGACATCGCCGATTGCTGTGCAATTTGAGCGAGCGAATAACCCGGCAATCAATTGGCAAAGGCCCCACGCATGCCATGTCAAGTCACATGCGGATCTCGGCCAAACAGCGGCCGGATCCCGACTGTTGAGTGCTTAATGATTTTCGCAACTGTGCAGTGGAGGGCGACTGGCATAGACCTCTGCGGGTACGTGAGTACTCGCGGTTCTCCCCGGAATTTCAGGCCAAACATGCGTCTGGCTGCCCGTCGCACAACTGTGCTCAGCGTGCCAGGGTTCGCATGGCACGGATCCCCGGACGGTTGCCCTGCCGTGCCGCCGCTCAGCGAAATGGTCGCTGGCATATGCCGGTGTACATGCTCACCCGCGCGCCCCCCGTCTGCTCCCATGCCCAGTGCTGACCAGGCCCGGCGTCAGCAACGGTTGACACTTCGCAGGGTTCCGCACGGCACACCAGAAGCGCACGCGGCCGCCCGGGGGCCAACCCTCGGACGGCCCCGCCGGGTGTGGCCAGGAGGAGCGCGCCCTGTGGTCCTGGGTGCCGGCTGCGCATCGCCCGCGTACCGCTCGACCACACTCTCGTGCAGCGGTATCCGGGCGAGATCCGCAATCGGCGGGCGCGGCCGACGGCCTCGGCGAACGCCGCCCGGCGCTCGCGCAGCCGGTCGGTGCCGGCCACCGCCTGCGCCCACAGCCGCTCCGGGCGCTCGGTGTCGGGCAGCGGCTCCGAGGCCATGCGCGGGGTGGCGGTGAAGTACAGGCGCCGCGCGACGGAGCCGGTTCCTTCCGACGGGACCGGCGCCGGCGGCCCGCACGCGCACCGAAGGGCCGACCGCTACTCGGCGAGGAAGCCCCGCGCCAGGGCCGTCCGCGGGACGGCCCTGGGTTGGTCCACGACGCTGACGCGGGCTCCCACGTTCCGTCACCATCGGCGTCGTGCGAACCGGCGCGACCGACCGGGAGGGCGCCCTGGCGCTACCGGCGAGAAGTGAGACCGATCGCCGGAGACGGGCCACGCTCCCAGCCAGCACGTGCCGCCAATCGGGTGATCCGGCGTCAAGTACCTTGCCTGCTTGTCACCTCAATGGGTTACTGGGAGTGTCCAATCCGGTGGGTCGCCCATCCTCTCCGGGGGAGTGGGGCGTCGGCCTGCCATATGGCCGGTCACTACCGGTGACGCCGTGGGCTCTCCTGGCAGGGGCGTGAACGATCCGCCCGCCACCGCGACCGGCGACAGTCATCCAGGGTCGTCTCGCCCTCACGCCCGGAAAGCGGCCCGGCCACACCCGTGGACCGGTCCGCCGGCGCCCGGTTCACCGCCTCGGCCGTCCGTTTCGCCCTCGCCGGGGCCTGGTCCGACCCGCACCGTGCGTGGCCTGTGACTCTTCCTGGGCTCGCACGGTGCGCGGTTCACCTCACCCCGTTCAAGGAGGCAGTCGTGCCCATCTCCCCCAGCCAGGGATCGTCCGGCGGCGGACAGAGCGTCGTCATCACCGGCACCAACCTCGGTGGGGCCACGGCCGTGCACTTCGGCTCCAAGCTGGCCACCATCACCGCCAACACCGCCACCTCGGTCACCGTCACCACCCCCTCCGGCAGCGGGGTGGTCCAGGTGACCGTGACCACCCCGGGCGGCACCAGCAACCCGCTGAACTTCTTCTACGTCGGCGCGCCGTTCAAGGCCGCGCTCAGCGACACCTCCGGGCCGCTGGCGGGCGGCAACGTTATCACCATCACCGGTACGGGGCTGTCGACCGCCACCGCGGTGAACTTCGGGGCCAATACCGCCACGCCGACCGTCGTCAGCGACAGCGTCATCACCGTCGCCGTGCCCGCGGGCGCGGCGGTCGGATCCGTCGGGGTGAGCGTGACCACCACGGGCGGAACCAACAACGGCTTCACCTACACCTACGTGGACGTGCCCACCGTGACCGCTTTCACTCCCACCTCGGGCCCGACCTCCGGCGGCACCTCGGTGACCATCACGGGCACCTCCCTGAGCAGCACCCAGTCGGTCACCGTCGGTGGCCAGTCGGCCCCGTTCGTCGTCATCAGCGACACCACCGTCTCCGCCGTCACGCCGCCCGGTGCTGCCGGGCCGGCCAACATCACGGTCACCAACGCGGCCGGCAGCGCGACCGCCGCGACCCCGTTCCAGTACCTCGCGGGCCCGGGGATCTGAGCCAAGGAGTCAGGCACTGACCACCTGAACCGCGCGGCCAACGAGGCCGTCCGCCCGGGCGGGACCGTCATCGGTCTCGTCCGGGCGGATCCCGTCCCACCGCACCCGGTGCCCGATTCCTCGGCCGGCCCCGGAAGAACGGGGTGGCCGCCTGATCGCGCGACAGGACCGGCGCGATCGCAGGGCGTGACCTTCGCCGCATCATGGAAGCGATCCGGCACGTCGACCGCACCAGCGTCCCCGGCGCTACCTCCCGCACGACTTCGCTCCATGGGAGACCGTCTACGGACACTTCGCCGCCGGGCGGAAGGACAGGGGCGTTCGCCCAAGCTCAACGGCCCTCTGAGGCGCTTGGCACGAGAACGGGCGTGATCCCGAGCCGGGCGCCCGCGCGCTGGATTCCCAGAGCGTGCGCCGCGATCGACCAGAGGCCGCGCACGGCGTTCACGGCTGCGGCGGGCTGGACGATGCCCCCGCGTCGAGATTCTGGCCGTGGACCGGGCCCTTGAACATGCGCCGGTGACCGGACCTCATGAGCGGCTGTCGCTGACCGTGCTGGCATACAGGGCGAACTCGCTTGAAGCACCGTCAGGACGTGCTTCAAGCATTCCGGCTCTGTTCTCCCACTCTGTTCTCCCACTCTGTTCTCCCACTCTGTTCTCCCACTCTGTCCGCTCCTCTTCCGGTCCGCCCGCAGGACATCCCGCGATGGAGAAGGGAAGAAGCAGACCGACGAGGAAGGAGAGCCGGGCGACCGCCTCGCGTCGGCGCAGAGCGTCCGACGGTACGGCCGATCCGAGCGCCGCTCCCGGACGGTTCGGGGAGAGCGGCGAAACCGCCGCCGAGGGCGCCCAGGTGCAGCGGATCGCCGCGATCTGGATCAGCGCACGCAAGACCGCCGGCTTCGGTCCACACCGCGGGGCGACGGCACCGCGGGACGTCGCTGCGGCAGCGACCACCGTTGGTGTGGCCGGGCCGGCCGGTGAACTGGCTTATGGCGGTCGCGACTTGGATGGGAACCGAGCAGCCGTCCTGGGTCGGCCTGGGCGAAGCCACCAAAGCCCGGTACGCCGGTGCTCCGGCTGAGCCGGGCTTGCGGAGCACCTGGCAGCCGGCCCGGTCGTTCTGCGGAGACTGCGACGAAGGCTGGGTCTGCAGCCACGTCAACGGCCTGGAGGCCGCTGATCGCTGCGGTTGCACGGGTAGGCCGGCGACTCGGCCGGTACCGGGCTGCTGAGGACTCTGACACGGCTGACTGATCGACCCGGCCGGACCGTGAAACCGCCCAGGCCACGGATCGCCGTCCGCCACGCGGGGCGCGACTCCAAAACTTCACTTCCACGAGAGCTGAGACGGCGTCCACTCGGGTGGGAGCGTCGATCGTGCCCAGCCGCCGGCCCCGGCCGGAGGCTTCGCGCGGCGCGTCCCGGCTGGGATGAGCAATTCCGAAGGCAGAAGGTGGGGAATTTGTCCATCCGTGGCCGCGCCGTCCCTTGGGCCGCGGGCAGGGAAGTCGCGATCTTGCCGGGTGAGGAATAAGCACGCAAATCCCGCACAGACAGGTCTGTTTTCGCTGATCAGCATCGGTCGCGCCGCTATGGCACAGGCCATTTCTCCGGATTGCGGGAGATGACCGGACACTGCGCCAAGCGGGTGAAAGCGGGTCGGAAGTCTTGTCACCGATTTCACGGCTCTGGATTACTTTTCTGTATCCAACCGGCGGGCCGCCCATCCCTCCCGGGGGAACGTGCAGCCGGCGCCCGCTGTGCTTCAGGTGGCGGTGACGTGCGGCTCGCGATGGGCACCCCCGTGGAGGATCTGGATCCATCTGCCGGCGCCGTCTCAGCGGTGCCGGCAGATGCGGCGGCTTACATACGCCAGGAGGCGTCATGCAAGCAATCCCAAGGTTCCGAAGCGTGCTGGCCCGTGCGGCGGCCGGGTGGACTGCCGGCTCCTCTCCCTCGTACCGCCGAACGACGACTTCAGCGCTGTGGTGCTGGGGGCTTCTGTTGGGGTGGTACGTACCCACGGTGTTGGCAGGAAGTCAGTCCGTGCACGAACCGTCAACGACGGAAGGCGTGCCCGCAGCCGCCTACGACCAGGTTTTTGAGCGGGACTCCGGCAGGATGCGCTCGGCCGAGTCCGTCCGTGGAAAGCACAGGCGGCGCCGAGGGCGGATCGGCCGAGGACGGCGTTTCGGCCGCACGGACGAGTGTCCCGACGACAGCGACCCGGGCAAACGGCGGTGAGCTCCTTCACGGGGACAAACAGGCCCTTTCGTGCCGGCCCACGTGGGTCAACGGCACGACCGGGCCACATGTCATGGCGTCAGACCACGTCGTACCTCGACTGCCTACGAGTCGGACAACGAGCTCGCCGGTCGGCCACCGCGTCGTCGTGCCGGTCACTTGGGCCCGACCTCGGGGCCCGCCGGTGAGGGTTCCCAGGAACGAATCCGGCGACCTCTCAGCCGACTCTGACCGGAGATGCGCTCGCGTCGCTCGCGGACGTCGCGGATGCCGGACCGATGGTCGCCACCGTACCCGGGACCGCCAATGCCCAGGACATTCACCGCTGGTGGGACCCAGGCGAGCGCACTCACCCGCGTCCTGCCGCCCGGACTCTGATGACCGGCGGCCCGCGCTCGCGCTCGACGCGGCGGTCGGGAGTCGGCACAAGCCCCGCTTCGGGCGGGGCTGTCCCGTCGCCCAGCGGCTCACCACCCCTGACGAGCCCCGGTCGATGTTCCCTCCGTCGACCGGGGCTCCCCGCCTCGGCGCCCGTCGCATCCCTGGGCAGATAGCCAACGCTTCAGGCGCCTTGCGCACGCACGACATTCGTCAACTCGGTGACTGCACAACCCATGGGGGTAAGTCATGGTAGATCACAACATTCCGGTGCTTGCGTCGGTCAGTCCGGCGGCGGGGGCGGCGGGGTCGGTGGTGACGCTGACGGGCAGCGGGTTCACGGGGGCGACGGCGGTGCGGTTCGGTCCCGTTGCCGTCACGCCCGTGGTGGTGTCGGACACGCAGATCACCGCGACGGTTCCGGCGGGCTCGGGCACGGTGCAGGTGACGGTGACCACCCCCGGCGGCACCAGCAACGGTGTCGCGTTCACGTACACGCTTGCCGCTCCGGTGCTCGTTTCGGTCAGTCCGGCGTCGGGGGCGGCGGGGTCGGTGGTGACGCTGACGGGCAGCGGGTTCACGGGGGCAACGGCGGTGCGGTTCGGTGCCGTTGCCGCCACGTCGTTCACGGTGGTGTCGGCGACGCAGATCACCGCGACGGTTCCGGCAGGCTCGGGCACGGTGCAGGTGACGGTGACCACCCCCGGCGGCACCAGCAACGGTGTCGCGTTCACGTACACGCTTGCCGCTCCGGTGCTCGCTTCAGTCAGTCCGGCGTCGGGGGCGGCGGGGTCGATGGTGACGCTGACGGGCAGCGGGTTCACGGGGGCAACGGCGGTGCGGTTCGGTGCCGTTGCCGCCACGTCGTTCACGGTGCTGTCTGCCACGCAGA
>NZ_JBVHHW010000033.1:12632-47461 GCF_055560875.1 Kitasatospora sp. NPDC023118 | reverse complement strand
GGCGGGGTCGATGGTGACGCTGACGGGCAGCGGGTTCACGGGGGCAACGGCGGTGCGGTTCGGTGCCGTTGCCGCCACGTCGTTCACGGTGCTGTCTGCCACGCAGATCACCGCGACGGTTCCGGCAGGCTCGGGCGCGGTGCAGGTGACGGTGACCACCCCCGGCGGCACCAGCAACGGTGTCGCGTTCACCTACGTTCCCGTTCCCCAACTGGTGACTGTGGTTCCTACGGCGGGGCCGACCTCGGGCGGGACCACGGTCACGCTGACGGGGAGCGGGCTGAGCGCCGCCACCGCGGTCACCTTCGGGTCCACGCCAGCCGCCTTCACCATCGTGTCGGACAGCAACCTGGTCGCCACGGCGCCGGCGGGCTCGGGCACGGTGCAGGTGACGGTGACCACCCCCGGCGGCACCAGCAACAGCCTCGCCTACACCTACATCGCCCCACCGGTGGTGGCCACGATCGTCCCGTCCCAGGGACCGGCGTCCGGTGGCAATACGGTCACGCTGACGGGCAGCGGGTTCACGGGGGCGACGGCGGTGCGGTTCGGTGCCGTTGCCGCCACGTCGTTCACGGTGGTGTCTGCGACGCAGATCACCGCGACGGTTCCGGCCGGAGGGCCCGGGCCGTCCGGCGTCACCGTCACCACGGCCGGTGGCACCAGCCTCCCCGTGCCCTACTTCTACCTGAGCAGCCCCCAGCTCACCGCTGTGGTCCCCGACGAAGGACCTGTTCTCGGCGGAACCACCGTCACCCTCACAGGAAGCAATCTGCTGGGGGCGACGGCGGTGCGGTTCGGTGCCGTTGCCGCCACGTCGTTCACGGTGGTGTCTGCCACGCAGATCACCGCGACGGTTCCGGCGGGCTCGGGCTCGGGCACGGTGCAGGTGACGGTGACCACCCCCGGCGGCACCAGCAACGGTGTCGCGTTCACCTACGTTCCCGTTCCCCAACTGCTGAGTGTGGTTCCTACGGCGGGGCCGACCTCGGGTGGGACCACGGTCACGCTGACGGGGAGCGGGCTGAGCGCCGCCACCGCGGTCACCTTCGGGTCCACGCCGGCCGCCTTCACCGTCGTGTCGGACAGCAACCTGGTCGCCACGGCGCCGGCGGGCTCGGGCACGGTGCAGGTGACGGTGACCACCCCCGGCGGCACCAGCAACAGCCTCGCCTACACCTACATCGCCCCACCGACGATCTAGGGTCGCCTCCTCCTCCTCCTCCTCCTCCTCCTCCTCCTCCTCCGAGAGCGGCGCGGACATCGGAATCCCGCCCCCGACCGAGCGTCCGACAAACAGTGAGCTCCGACAGCGCGGCTGCTGTCGGAGCTCACTGTTCTCATCCCGCCGGATCATGTCGCGCACGACCGGCGGTCGGCCGCCGTCCTACAGGTAGGTGTAGGAGGCACCGTTGCTGGTGCCGGCGGGCGTGACCACCGTGACGGGGACGGTTCCGGTTCCGGGCGGGGAGACGGCCAGGACGGCGCCGTCGCCCAGCACGGTGAAGTTCGTGGCGGGGGTGGCGCCGAACAGGACCGACGTCGCGCCGGACAGGCCGTGACCCACGATGAGGACGGGCAGGCCACCCGTGGCCAGGCCGATCGGCGGCACGAGCGCGAGGATGGTCGGCGGGGCCGGCGGCTGGTAGGTGTAGCTGAGGTTGTTGCTGGTGCCGGACGGCGTGACCACCGTGACCGGGACCGTCCCGGTCCCGGGCGGGGCGACGGCCGTGATGGCCCCGTCGAACTGGACGGTGAAGCTGAGCGCGGGGGTGGCGCCGAACAGGACCGCCGTCGCGCCGGTCAGTCCGGCGCCGACCAGGAGCACGGGGTTACCCCCGGTCGTCGGACCCTGCGAGGGGACGAGTGCGAGGAGAATCGGGGACATAGGATTCCTCTTTTCCGATTTCCGAACGCCGGACAAGGCCATTGTGGCCAAGTCGACGAGGCGTTTCACTCACGGTAGGTTCGGGCGCCATCGGGTGGCAATAGGGAATTTGCTAAAGGTGGGAGCAAAGTCCGCATCGGGGGCGCACAATCTCTTCGACGCCTCGCCGGAGGGAGCCGGTCACGACAAAAGACTTGCCGCTGGGCATTTTAGGTGAGCGCGAGCGAGCGCCTTCCCAGACGACCGCCGAAGAGCCCCCGAGGATCCGGGCAGAAATCGTGCCGAGAGCGCCCGGAAACTGGGGAAACAGCATGCGAAAACCGGCCAAGTTAGCCGTCTGACCTGCGGTTATACCAATGGCACGGTGCAACCGGGAGAGCATGGCGAAGTCTTCGTATTTATTCTTGCCAGTGATTCCCGACTGGGCTTTGTTCAGATAACATCACGGCTCGATGGCGCCCCTGCGGACTGCGATGCACGTGCGCCCCTACCGCACTTCATGCGCTGTTGAGGTTCCTGGGTTAACCGGCCTTCCCTGCGGGTATTCAGGGTGTGCGCCGTCAATCGGACGCTTGATCCTCCTCGAAGAATTCCTTAGCGGTTTTGAATGAGTGAGGTGAGTGTCACGTCCCACTGTCTGCTCGTCTTCCTCAAGGGCGGCCCGAGTGACATTCCTGAGATCCAGGAAGTGAAATCCGGAAGTCTTGAGGATCGGTTGAAGATTCCTCGCGGAAACGGCTATGAGCACTTCGAGATCACGCAGGACTTCAAAGACGTCGGGGGCGTACTGATGCGGATCTACCAGTGGTCGTACCGAACCGCCATCGCCGAGTAGCGCCCGTCACCGTCTCTCTCCCCCGCCCCCCGCATCCGACGCCGGCGCCGGGTCCCAGGAGTCGCACACCGACGCGGCGCCGTCCCGCATCACCCCATCCCCACACCCCGAGGTGAGCAATGATCAGCAACCTTCCCGCACCGGTACGGAAAGAGCGTCCGCCCCGCACTCTCGGGTACGCGTCGTGACCAGGCCCTCCGGCGCGCGCCCACGAGGCGCCACCGGCGAGCGGGACACCATGGTCACCGGCATGGGGTTCTGCCTGCCGGGCGAGGAGCAGCCGCTGTTCACCGCGGACGAACTCTGGGACGTGGCCGCCAACGGCCGCTCGTGCCTGAAGCACCACGGCGTCTACTACGGCTCCGTCGATCTGCCGGACACGGCCTTCGCGGAGCGCCTGCCGGACCTGCCGGGCATCTTCTCCCAGCATTACACCAACGCGCACCGCTATGGGCTGGTGTCCCTCGTGGAAGCCTGCGCGGATGCCCAACTGAGCATCCGAGACGGTGACCTCACCGACGCCGCCGTCCTGGTCGGGCGCGGGGGCATCGATGCCAACGTCCCCAGCTACCTCGAAGTCCTGCACGCCGACGCCCGCACCACCACCCCGAACCAGGCGATGGAGCTGTTCGTCAGGGCTCAGCAGGGGCTCACCCCTTCTGACGTGGCACTGGTCCAAGGGGCGCTGATGCGCACGACCGGCCCCTGCTTCACCGTCTCGTGCGGCTGTGCGTCCTCCGCCGTCCAGATCGGCAACGCCCGCCGCATGATCGCGGACGGTGACATCGACCTCGCCGTCGTCACCGGCGTCGACGTGTTCGGTGTGGATGTGATCCAGAACGTCCAGCGTCTGCTGCACGGTGCCCAGCGTGCCTACGATTCCATCCGCGTTGACGGCATGCCCGAACTCCTCCCGGCCTTCGACCGGATCATGAGGCCCTACGACCGGCGGGCCGACTGCGTGAACCACGGGGAGGGGTCGGTGACCCTGGTGCTGGAAAGCCGCGACCGCGCCCAGCAACGCGGGGCGTACACCTACGGCCAGGTCCTGTCGCACGGTATGACCCGCGATGGCCTGTCCAATCCGCTCGCAAGCGACGAGAACGGCGCGTCACTGGTCGCCGCCATCCGCAAGTGCCTCGGCGACCGGTGGGACATCGGCCAGGTCCCCTACATCCACGGCGGAAGCGACGGCGACGTCGTCGTGACCGCGTTCGAGGCGAACGCGGCCAGGCAGCTCTACGGCGACGCCGTCGAAGACCTCCTGATGACCTCCCAGGAAGCCTGCTTCGGCCACAACGGCGCCCCGGCGGGAGCTCTGGGTGTCGCCCTGACCCTCCTGATGCTGGAGCAGGGAGAGGTGTGCCCCACCGCGAACTGCGAGGAGCCGGCCGACAACATCTGCTTCGATCCCGTCCCCGGCCTCCACACCCGGCCCCTGGAGTTCGACTACGCACTGACCTGCAACTACCAGATCGGAGGTGTCAAGAGCGCGATCCTGCTGGGCAGTTCGGACGTCGACTGACCCCGGCCTCCGGCGGCCACATCGCCGGACGCAGAGCGCTCCCCACCCCCGTTCGCGCAAGCGCGTAGGAGACCATGTGATGGGCCACACAGAGAACCCGAGAGCCGCCGATGCGCACATCGCCGTCGTCGGCATGGGATGCCGACTTCCCCGCGACATCGATTCGCCCGCCGCGCTGTGGCGGCTGCTCGAAGCCGGCCAGGACGCGGTCGGCGAACCTCCGATAAGCCGCGCGGGGCACGTGGCCGGCGCCCACGCCGCCGGGCCGATGCCGCTGTGGGGGGGCTACCTTCGCGACGTCGCCGGTTTCGACGCCGACTTCTTCGGGGTCTCGGGCAAGGAGGCCGACGTTCTGGACCCCCAGCACCGGCTGCTCCTGGAAGTGACGTGGGAGGCGCTCGAACACGCCGGACTTCCCCCGGAGCAACTGGCGGGAACCTCAACGGGACTGTTCTCGGGCCTGAGCTACACCGACTACATGGAGGCCCTCTCCGGCCAGCCCCGTGAACTCGAGGGCGCGATCCTGACCAACGGGCACTGCGTCGCCCCGGGGCGCATCTCCTACCTGCTGGGCCTCCAGGGCCCTTGCGTGGCGCTGGACACCGCGTGCTCGTCCTCGCTCGTGGCGGTCCACCTGGCCTGTCAAGCCCTGCGGAACGACGAGTGCGATCTCGCGCTGGCCGGCGGCGTCACCCTCATGCTGGGCGCCAGGACGACGATGTCCTTCGCCCGCATGGGAATGCTCTCGCCCACCGGTCGCTGCCGGACCTTCGACGCGGCCGCGGACGGCTTCGTACGCGGCGAAGGCTGCGGCGTCGTCGTCCTCAAACGCCTTGAAGACGCGCTACGGGACGACGACCGCGTCCTGGCCCTGGTCCGCGGCTCGGCCGTCAACCAGGACGGCCGCTCCGACGTCCTGGCCTCGCCCTCCGCCGAGGCCCAGCAGGCCCTCTACCACCAGGCCCTCGCCCGATCCGGAACCGACCCGCGCGACGTGGGCCTGGTGGAAACGCACGGCACCGGCACACCCGTCGGCGACCCCGTCGAGTTCTCCAGCCTGGCCGCGGTCTACGGGGTAGGACAGGGGCGCTGCGCGCTGGGTTCGGTGAAGACGAACGTGGGCCACCTGGAACCGGCGGCCGGCGTCATCGGCCTGATCAAGGCAGTGCTCTGCCTCCAGCGCGGGCTCGTCCCGCCCAATCTGCACTTCACCCGGTGGAACCCGGCCATCAGTGCCGAAGGCACCCGCCTGTTCGTCCCCACCAACCTGTCCGCCTGGCCCACCCGGACGGCCTCGCGATTGGCCGCGGTGTCCTCCTTCGGCTTCTCCGGGACCAACGCCCACGTGATCCTCGAACAGGCCCCCGCCCGCCGCCGCACCGTCATCCTCCCCGGCGGTCCCACCGCCGGCACTCCCCCACACGCGGCCGCCGTCCCCACCGACGCCCCGTCATCGCAGGCGCAGGCCTCCTCACCCCACGTCTTCCTCCTGGCCGCCGGCTCCCCGGACGCACTGCCCACCGCCGCCGCGCGCCTGGCCCACTGGCTGGAGACCGAGGGAGCCGCCACCCCGCTGCACGACATCGCCCACACCCTCGCCCTGCGCCGCTCCCCCGGGCACGGCCGGCTCGGCGTGGTGGCCGCCTCCCACCGTGACCTGACGCACGCCCTGCGTTCCTTCGAAGCAGGTCGAGCCCACCCCGGCGTCGTTCGCGGGCACGTGGGCGCGGGCGTCAGCCGCCGTCCCGTCTGGGTGTTCTCCGGTCAGGGCTCGCAGTGGCAGGGCATGGCGCACGGCCTGCTCCAGCACGAGCCGGCCTTCGCCGAGACCCTGGCCGAAGCCGATGCGCTGATCACCGCCGAAACCGGGTTCTCCGTTCTGCGAGCCGTCCGCGACCGCGAACACATCAGCGGCTGCGGCCACGTGCAACCCGCGTTGTTCGCCCTGCAGGTCGCCCTGGCCGCCGCCTGGCGCGATCACGGGACCGAGCCGGCCGCAGTCATCGGCCATTCCATGGGCGAAGTCGCGGCCGCCGTCACCGCCGGAGCACTCACCCTGGCCGACGGCGTCCGCGTCATCTGCCGACGATCCGCTCTCCTCACCCGCATCGCCGGAGCCGGCGCCATGGTGAGCGTCGGCCTCGACAGCGCGACCGTCGAGAACGATCTCGCCGCCATCGGCGACGACACGGTGTCCGTGGCCGTCGTCGCCGCGCCTGACTCGACCGTCGTCGCCGGCACCGTGTCCGCCGTCCGGCACCTGACCACCACCTGGCAGGCCCGCGGAGTCGTGGCACGCGTGATCGACGTCGACGTCGCCTCGCACTGCCCCCAGGTCGACCCGCTGCTCGCGGACCTCGCCGCCGCGCTCGCCGAGCTCACCCCCAGCCAACCGACCATCCCCTTCTACACCACCGTCCTGGACGACCCCCGCGACACCCCGATCTTCGACGCCGCCTACTGGTGCGCCAACCTGCGCCGCCCCGTACGCTTCAGCGCCGCCGTGGCCGCGGCCGCCGCCGACCGCCACCAGGTGTACCTCGAGATCTCGCCCCACGCCGTCGTCACCCGCCCCCTCTCCCAGAGCCTGACCGGCCTGCTCCACGAACCCGTGATCCTGTCGACGCTGCGCAAGGGGGAAGACGACCGCACCACCTTTCGCACACAGCTCGCCGCCCTGCACTGCGCGGGAGTCGGCGTCGACTGGTCCCGCCTCTACGCCGAGGGCCGCCTGGCCGACGTACCTGCTCTGACCTTCAACCGTCGACCCCACTGGACCGACATCACCCCACCCCGAGCGGCCTCCCGGCACGCCGAAGGCGCACCCGCCGCCCTGCCGGGCACACACACGGAGGTGCCCGGCGACCAACCCCGCCACACCTGGCACGGCGACACCGGCACCGACGTCCTGCCCTGGATGGCCGACCACCGTGTCCACGGCCAACCGGTCCTGCCCGGCGCCGCGTATTGCGCCCTGGCCCTGACCGCGGCCAGCGAGGTCTTCCACGGTGCCGCGCACGATGTCGAAGCAGCCGACATCCACTTCCGCGAGCTGATGCACCTCGACGCCCACACGCCCATCGGCACGACCGTCACCCTGACCGGCGCCGACCGGGCCGACTGCGAAGTCTTCGGCCAGGACGAGGACGGAACCTGGGTACGGCAGGCCACCGCGGTTCTGCGTCACATCGACGCCGCCCCCCGGACATCGGCGTTCTCCGTGGCCGGACTGACCGCCGACCACCCCGTCGTCCTGGATCCGCACGCCCTCTACGCGAGTCTGCGCGCACGGGGCCTGGAGCACGGCCCGGCCTTCAGCGGCATCACCGAGCTGCACACGTCCGCCCAGGGTGACAGCTTCTGGGCTCGCGTGACGCTGCCGGAGTCGGCACGGACCGCCCACCACGGCCTACGGATCCACCCGGTCCTCCTGGACCTGTGTGCCCAGCTCGTCGTCGCCGGCCTGATCCACGAACCAGGCCACGGCCTGGTACTGCCCGTCCAGATGCACGCCGTGCGAATACTCGCAGCCCCCGAGGACGCCCGCTACGCGCACGCCCGGCTCACCCACTGCGCCGCGGACAGCATCATCGGAGACGTGCGGCTGCTGGACGAGGCGGGAAACCCCCTCGTCGAGATCGACGCACTGCGCTTCATACGCCACGGCGCGCGGGCCGACGAAACCGTCGACCGGTGGTTCCTCGAAACCCGCTGGCAGCCCGTGCCGCGCCGGGAGAACCTCGAACCGGCCGGCCCGGGACCCTGGCTCGTCATCGGCGAGGCGGACGGATCCGCCCGGGCACTGGCGGACGCCCTCGAGCGCGCCGGAGCACGCACCGAAGTCCTCGACGCTCCCGTCGACAGCGCCACCCTCCAGCCGCTCAAGCAGACCATCGCCCGACCCTGGGACTCCTCACCCGCACCATGCGCCGTGGTCCTCCTCGCCGCGCCGTCCGCGCCCGAGGACGACGCCGCCGCGATCGCACTGCACCGTACCCGCCGTCTGCTCGCCGCCGCACAGAGCGCGATCGCGCGCAGCGCGCCCACACGCCTGTTCGCCGTCACCCGATCCGCCCACGATCCAGAGCCGGGGCAACCCTCCGACCCCGCCCAGAGCGCCCTGCGCGGACTCGTGCGCGTCCTGACACACGAACACCCGGAGCTGCGAGCGACCCTCATCGACGCGGACCCCGCCGACGTCGACCTGCGCCGACTCGCCGCCGAACTCCTCACCGACCCCCCCGAGGACGAGATCGCCCTGCGCGGTGACACCCGCCACATCGCCCGGCTGGCCTACACCCCCCTGTCCGAAACCGAACGCGCCACCGCCGTCACCCGCACCGTGCGCTACGGCGCCGACCGCTTCCAGCTCCACGCAGGGCGGCTCGGCGACCTCGACGCCCTGCGCCTGACCACCAGTCCACGACGTGCTCCTGGCCCAGGTGAGGTCGAACTGCGCCTCCACGCCGCAGGCGTGAACTTCCGCGACGTGCTCACCGCCATGGGCATGCTGGCGACCGACGATGAAGCGGGCTACCGCATCGGCTTCGAAGCCACCGGCGTGATCACCGCCGTCGGACCGGGCGTCAGGCACCTGCACGTCGGCGACAGAGTCCTCGCCGTCGACGTGGGAGGCGGCCTCTTCACCACTTTCACCACCGTGCCCGCCGCTGCCGTCGCCCCCATCCCGGCGGGCCTGTCCGCCGAGACGGCCGCCGGGCTGCCCATCGCCTACCTCACCGCCTGGTACGCACTGCGCCACGTCGCCAGGCTCACCAGCGGCGAGCGTGTCCTGATCCACAGCGCCACCGGTGGAACAGGACTGGCCGCGATCGCGGTCGCGCGGCGCCTGGGCGCTGAAGTGCTCGCCACCGCCGGCAGCGAGGACAAGCGCCGATACCTGCGCGCGATGGGCATCCGGCACATCATGGACTCCCGCTCACTGGACTTCGCCGAGCAGACCCGCGCCGCCACCGCCGGAGAGGGTGTCGACGTGGTCCTCAACTCCCTCTCCGGACACGCCATCAGGGCCGGACTCGAAACGCTGCGCCCCTTCGGCAGGTTCGTCGAGCTGGGTGTACGCGACATCCTCGCCGACACCCCGCTCGGTCTCGCACCGCTCCGGCACAACATCACCATGAGCACGGTCGACCTCGTCGAGCTCCAGCACGCCCGCGCGGACACCTTCGCTGAGCTGCTGGGCGAGGTCATGGCCGAATTCGACCGGGGCAGCCTGGCCCCGTTGCCGTGCGAGACCTATCCGCTCGCGCAGGCCGCCGACGCATTTCGCCTCATGGCCGGTGCCGGGCACATCGGCAAACTGGTCCTGACGGTACCCGGCGAAGGCCACACCACCGCCGTACTGCGCGACCCGCCCTCGCCGGTGCGAGCGGACGGCGCCTACGTCATCACCGGAGGCCTGCGCGGCGTCGGCCTCGCCACGGCCCACTGGCTGGCGGGCCAAGGCGCCGCCCACCTCGTACTCAACGGACGCACACCGCCCTCGGCCGACACCGAACGGGTCCTCGCCGGACTGCTCGAACAGGGGACCCGCATCAGCGTCGTGCTCGGCGACATCGCGCAGCCCGGCATCGCCGAGCAACTGGTGGCCGAGGCCACCGCCGACGGCGGGACACTGCGCGGCGTCATCCACGCCGCGATGGTCCTCGACGACGCCGCGGTGTCCAACATCACCGACGACCAGCTGGAACGCGTCTGGCGTCCCAAAGTCACCGGCGCCTGGCGTCTCCACCAGGCCACCACCCGACTGCCACTCGACTGGTTCGTTCTCTATTCCTCCATGGCCTCCCTGCTCGGCAACCCGGGCCAGGGCGCTTACTCGGCCGCCAACGCGTGGCTTGACGCGTTCGCCACCTGGCGCACCGCGCAGGACCTGCCCACGTTGGCGGTGAACTGGGGCCCCTGGGGCGAAACCGGGGTCGCCACCGACTTCGCGACCCGCGGCTACCAGACCATTCCCACAGCCGACGGACTCAAGGCCCTCGCGGCGCTCCTGACCCACAGCCGCGTACGCACCGGCGTCATCCCCGGCCCGCCGGACACCTGGATCCCCCCCGCCGGCCGAACGTCCTCGCTGTTCGCCCTCCTCACGCCCGAGGCGCCCGGCACCTGCGTGCAGACGGCCGGCCAGGATACGGCGCGCGACATCCGACGCGAGCTGCGGGCCGCGGAACCCGGCCTCGCCCGCCGCACGATCCTCGAGGACTACCTGGCCGAACACATCCGCACCGTCCTCCGGCTGGGGGCCAGCACCCTGGATCCGCAGACCCCGCTGAATGCACTCGGGTTCGATTCCCTGCTCCGCATCGAACTGCGGACCCGGCTGGAAGCCTCGCTCGACGTCAGACTCGCCGGCGACTTCGTCGCGGGCCACCCCACTCTGGCGGCTCTCGCCGGCGGCCTCGCACAGCACATCGGCATCGGCCTGACCACCGACGCCCCACCGGATTCCCCCGGTGACGCCGTGCCTCGAGCCGTGGACCTCATCGCTCCCCGCTCGCCGCAGTCGGACCAGCCACCGGACTCCACAGCCGACACCGAGCCGCTGAGGAAGAAGTCATGAGCTCACCTCGGGCCGTCGGCGCGCGAAGCCACTGCCGGACCGCGAGGGACGGGATTCCGCCTTCGGCGGGGGAAGGGAACCAGGGGACGATCATGACCTCGACAGACCTGCCACGCCTGGGCGCGCATGACCTGCAGGGGCGACGCCTCACCATGTTCGTGTTGCCGGAGCCGCACTGCGTGCGGCCCGTACGCCATGCCGTGAAGGCCATTCTCAGCCATTGGGAGATGGCACACCTCACCGAGGACGCCGAACTCCTGACCACTGAGCTCCTGACGAACGCGATCACGCACACCGATAGCGAGCAGCCGATCAGGGTGACGATCGCGCTCGAGCAGCGGTGGCTCGCGATCGGTATTCGAGACCGCTCCATGAGCGCTCCCCAGGCGCACCGGGCAACCGCCTGTCAAGAAGGCGGACGCGGGCTGCTTCTGGTGGAGAGCATTGCCGGCGCATGGGCGTACCGTTTCCATCTCGACGGAACCAAGACGGTCTCCTGCCGACTGCCGCTGTGAGGCCGCGAGCCGTCTCCCGCGCCCGCCGTGATGCGGGGTTCCGGCGTCACCGGACCTGCCGCACGAACGATCCGGTGCCAATCCTCACATGCGCGCGATTCAAGCGTCCTTTAATATGCAATTCCGGCATCGCTCGGAAGAATCCCCGGGAATGCAAGGAGGTTATGTTGCGAAGTCTGGACTCAATCTCGGATGGAAGGCGGCGATACACCCCCACCGCTCTCTGAAATTGTCCATCACATATCCAAAAAGAAACGTTTCCGCCCCTTGAGCAGTTCTGTTGCATGCTATATTTTTCGACTATGCCTGGCGGCCGCCGCTAATTCAAGACGCTTTGCGGCGGCGAAGTCCGATAGTCAGGGGGTTTGGATGCTCAGTGCAGAGGAATACAAAGAGGCTTACGCCTTGCGCCAGCGGGGCTGGTCCATCTCTGCGATCGCCCGATGCCTGGGCCGTGACCGCAAGACGGTCAGGGCCTACCTCAACGGAGAGCGGAGCGTAGGGGTTCGAACAGTGACCTGTGATGAGTTCCTGCAGTTCGTCCCGTACTGTCGGCAGCGCCTTGAGGACGATCCCCACCTACAGGCGAAGGTGCTCCACAGCGAGATCGTCGAGCTGGGCTACAACCGCGCCTACTCGACCTTCACCCGCGCCCTGCGCAGGCACCTGACGCGGCCGCGCTGCGGACCGTGCCACCGCGGGAGGGCCAGCCCCAGCCGCGGCATCTTCGAAGACGTGCAGTTCGACTGGGTACAGCTCCCGCCCCCGCCGGCCGAATGGGACTGCGGGCGCGAGATGCACCTGCTCATGGGTTCGCTCACGCGGTCCGGCCGCTGGCGGGCCGCCTTGGCCGACACCGACGACCTCCCGCACTACGTGGAAGCCCTGGACCAGGTGCTGCGTCGCCTCGGCGGCACCGGCGAGTGCTGGCTGTTCGACCGGACCCGGCCGGTCTGCTCAACGGCCGGCAAGGTGACCGCCGTCTTCCACGAGATCGCGATCCACTACGGTGCCTCCATCGCGATCCGCCCGCAGATGAGAGCGCCCAGCCCCGTCGTCCGCGCCCACCGCTCCGTCGTCCTTCACTGGTGGAACACCGCGGCCAACGAACTCAGCATGCAGGCGGCCCAGGACAGCCTTGACCGCCTGTCCGAGCGCTCGGACAGTTGGCACCGACGGACGAGTCGCAACGTTCGAGCCCTCCTGCCGCTGCCCTCGAAGCCGTTCCCGGCTCGCATCTGCGTTCAGCGCAGGGTCGATCCTCGCGGACTCGTGTCCTTCGAGGGCAACTTCTACCTGCTCCCCCCGGGTCTCGCTGGTAACGAGGTGGGGATCCGCCGACGGCTGGACGAACCACACCTGTCGATCACCACCACTCGCGGGGCGGTCATCGCCCGCTTCCCGAGGGCTCCGAGGGGGGCAGGCCAGACGGTCGCCGAGCACAGTGGCCCGATCACTTTGGAACGGCCCAGCCGGACCTCCGGCGCCGGGGCGCGAGCCCGGGCGGCAGGAAGAACCCGTCGCCCACGGTGTCGGGCCGCCATGGACGAGGACCAAGCCCCGTCCCGGCGCGACGACCAGCAACCCACCAAGCCGCTCGCCCGCGCCGCAGAATCACGAGACGGATCCGCCTCCCCCGCGCGGAGTCGGCTCCGGTACCGCGCATCCGCACCGGAAGGAGCGGACTGACGGCCGCCGAGCGCACCAGCACCGTCTCATGGCTGCGGAGGAGATCAGCCGGGTATGACGTCGACTGCCGTCCCGCAGCGCACCCCGAGCGATGCGCCCCGGGTGTCCGTCACCGGCCGAGCTCCCGAAAGCCCGCACACAACCCGGTGAGCCTCGACTCGGTCAGGACTTCCCGCCCCTGTCCGGGACACCACCTGGAGCTGTCCCGGAACAGAACTGCTTGTCCACCGACTTCGTACCCGAGGACCGCTCCGTGAGCATCGGACCGAGCACCAGCGCGCTGCTCAAGACCACCAGCCACGCCCGCAGACAGGACGTCACAGCGTCCTACGCGGCCCTGACCCAGGCCTGCGCGGCCACTGGCGACGACGCCCGGCATGCCGAGCTGGTCAGCGACCACCCCGTCAACGTGTGGTCGCTGCCCGCGTCGCGTGCGATTGCCCTGGTCCACACGGGTCTGGACGACGCGCGGGCGCTGGTGCGGGGAGCGGAGCTGCTGGAACTGCACCAGGTGGCCGTCGTCGCCCCGTACTACAGCAGCGTCCGCACGGCTGCCGGCCGGGCCGTCACCTTCTGGCACGACCCCGGGAAGCAGCGTCGGGACGAGTCGCTGAGCGCGTGGGTGACCGCCGCCGTGCACCGGATCCCTCCCGGGGCGGCGCTGTGGCTGGAGAACCACGACCCGTTCGCCGGGCTGCTGGACGACCTGGACAACACCCCGTTGAGCGAGTCCGACCGTTGGTTCCTGTGCGAGCGCGCGGCCTGGCTGCGCGCGGAGTGGGAAGATATCGACTGGCCGACTCCGCCCACCGTCATCCTCGGCGCCCGACAGCTGACTCGCTGCCACGACGACGGGATCCACCCACGGCTGGCGCTGCGCAGACCGCTGTGGCGCGGCCACCGGGAGTGGGACCTGGTCGCCGCACGCTGGCGCAACGAGCTGCTGCGCGGCCGCCGCGACGACCTGCAGGCCTACCACGACACCTACACCGCGCACGGCCGGGCCGACGTCGCTGTGTCCTACGATCACGTCGGCGCGTGGTCGGGCTACCAGGTCGTGCGGGACGTCGTCGTGCTCACCGCCGTGATGGACACCGTCCGCCGCGCCCACCTTGATTGCCAGGCCCGCCAGTTGGCGGTTCACCAAGTGGCGTGCCTACGCGGCGCCCGGTCGGCCCCTTGGGACTGGGGCAAGCGGTGACGACGACACCGAGGTCCTCGCGGCGGTCGGCCGCCCGGTCCGCGGGATGGACGGTTGATCCCGCGGACCGGTGTTCGGAGTGGGCTACGGCTGGTACTGGAAGGTGGCACCGTTGCTGGTGCCGCCCGGGGAGTGGACGGTGACGGTGACCGGGCCGACGGCACCAGCCGGTGAGGTGGCCACGACCATGGTGTCGGAGACCGCGGCCAAGGACGCCGGAGCGATACCGAAGAACACCGCGTCGGTGTAGGTGAGGTTACTTCCCCTGATCAGGACGTCGTACCCGCCGGATACCGAACCCTGGGCCGGGCCGAGGGAGTTGATGACCGGTGGTGCCACGTAGATGTAGTAGGCGTTGCCCAGCCCGATGGTGCTGGTGCCGCCTGGTGTGGTGGCCGTGACCAGGACGGTCCCCGTGCCGGCAGGCGCGGTGACCGTGATCTGGCTGTCGGAGATCACGGTGGTGTTGGTGGCCGCGGCAGACCCGAAGTGCACGACGCTGGTGAGAGCCAGGCCGGAGCCGAAGAGGGTGACGGTGTTCCCGCCACCACTCGGCCCCATCGTCACATTCAGGCCGGTGACGGCCGGGGCCATGAGGTAGAAGTACGGCAGTGGATTGCTGGTGCCGACCCCGGTGGTAACCGTGACGTTGACCGACTGCGCCGCTCCTGCGGGTGCCGTGACCGTGATCTGGGTGGCGGTGTTGGCGGTGATCGTGGCGGCGTGGGTGCCGAACAGCACCGAGGTCGCGCCCGACAGGTTGGTGCCGGAGATGGTGACGGTGTTCCCGCCGCTGGTCGGCCCCTGGTTCGGGGTCAGGCTGGTGATCACGGGTGCGTTAATGTAGGTGTACGCCACGCTGTTGCTGGTGCCCGCCGCGGTGGTGACGGTGACGGGGACGGAACCGGTGCCCGCGGGAGCCGTCGCCGTGATCTGGGCATCGCTGACCACCGTGAACAGTGCCGAGGCGCTGCCGAAGTGCACCGACGTCGCGCCGGTGAACCCGGTGCCGTCGATCGTCACCGTGTTGCCGCCGCCCGTTGGCCCGGAGGCCGGGCTCACCGCCGTGATCACTGGCCCGTGCGCTGTAGGTGTAGGTGACGCCGTTGCTCGTGCCGAGCGGCGTGGTGACGGTGACGGCGGCCGAACCGGTACCGGGGGTGCGATGGTGGTGATCTGGCTGTCGCTGACCAGTGTGAAGGATGACACCGGCACGGTTCCGAACTTCACCGAGGTCGCGCCGGTGAAGCCGCTGCCGCTGATCGTGGCGGCCGTACCCCCTGCGGCTGGCCCGTGGTCGGGGTTGATACCACTGATGACCGGAGCCATCGGGTGCTCCTTTGCGTGGCTGACGAGGGTGCCCTGGCTGCCGTGGGCGGCCAGGGCGCAGCGGGTCCGTGGTCGCGGCCCGTCGGATCCGCGCCGATGGCAGCGGGGGGGTGCGACCGTGCCGCCTGCTGATTGGTGCCCGGGCTCGGCCCGAGGCTTAGACGACGACGAACTGGTCGGCGACGACGACCGCGCTGGTGCCGCCGGGGTGATGACCTGGATGTCGTAGGTGCCCGCGGCCAGGGTGCCGGGCATGTCGAGGGTCAGACTGCCCACACCGGTGACGTTGACGTTGTCGGCCGGGGTGGACGGGCCACCGGCGGTCAGGGTGAACGTCACGGAGCTGACGTCGACGAAGCAGGTGCCGGCGACGATGAGCATCGAGGCCAGCTCAATGGGTGCATGCGACAGGATGGACAACCAACGAGGCCCCCCGGCTGGTTGGTTGAGACATGAGACATCTCGCTCAACCGCCCGGGAGCCTCGTCCGTTCAGCCCTCACCCCCAGCGCCGGGCCGTCACCCGACCAGTGCCCGCCCTGAAAAGGATCAGCGCGCCAAGGCGGGTGGCCGGCCTTCGGAGCGTCGTCCGAAGGCCGGCGGCGGCGCCGGGTTGATCAGGCGGTGTAGGTCATGGTTCCGGCGGACGCCGTGCCACCCGGGGTGGTCACGGTGACGTTGACGGTGGTACTCGGGGTACCGGCTGGGATGATGCCGGTGATGACGGTACCGGTGTTGGTGGTCACCGTCGCCGGGGTCGCCCCGAAGGTCACGGTCGCACCCGTGAGATTGGTGCCCACGATGGTGAACACGCCACCGCCCGCCGGGACACTGACCGACGGACTGACGGCCGCAGTCACGACCGGCGGCGCGGGCGCGACGTAGGTGAAGCCGCCCGGAACACTCGCCGATCCACCGACGGTGGTCACCACCACGGGGACGTTGCCCGCGGCGTGCGCCGGGGTCAGGCCCGCGATCACGTTCGCGGCGCTGGCCAGCACGGTGGCCGCGGCACCGCCGAAGGTCACGCTCGCCCCGGCGAGCCCGGTACCGGTGATGACGAACACCGTACCGCCGGTGACCGGGCCGGAGACGGGCGTGATGGCTGTGGGGTTGGGCACGGGCGGCGGCGAAACCACCAGATAGGTGTAGGCCACGGCGTTGCTGGTGCCGTTCGGGGTGGTGACGGTCACCCCCACCGTGCCGCTTCCGGGCGGGGCCACGACGACGAGACTGAAGCCGAAGACGTCACCGGCCACGACGGTGGCCGGAGCCGATCCGAAGAGAACCTGGGTGGCAGCGTTGAGGCCCAGACCGGTGAGGGTGACGGTGTTGCCGCCGGCCGCGGGCCCCGAGTTGGGGCTGTCCGCGAACAGCACGGGCGGCAGCGGCCAGGGCAGCGTGAGGCTCGGCGCCGACGGCGCCGCGTGCACGGTTGCGTTCACGATGTGTCTCCTGTGTGAGAACGGTGGTGATGGCGGCTGGGTGGACCTTCAGCCACGCCGCCCGGCCCCGGTCCTGCGAGCTGTCCGGCCACTGCCTCGACCCGGCGCACTGCCGCCTGGCAGCGAGTCCGGAGGACGGGACGGGAGAAACCGGGCCGCGGGTACCGACACCGTTTGCGACTACGGGATGTCCGGACCGGTGGCGTCGACGAGTGCCGACGAGCTGACACCAGGCTGGCTCGAACCAATCAGCCCCGGTGTCCGAGTGGAGGGGGGCTGGAACAACGGACGGGCCGCCAGCTGAGCTTCCCGGCACGGGGATGGGCGGCCCGCCGGTTCAGACGTCATCATTAACCTGAAGGAGTGGATATGAAGCAACAGTATTGACGAATAGTCACCCAAAAGGCCCAGCGCAACGCGATGTCCCGCGCACGCCCATCGCGGATGTCAGACCCCATCAGCGTGGCAGGACGAAGGTCGAGGCGCCGACCACGCGCGTCGCCGTGGAAGCGGGCCCAGACATGGAAACGGTGCTGTCACGTTGGCCGATGAGTGAGGCAGCCCGCACCCGGAACACCTGTTGCTCACGCGCTCGGCCATCTGGCTGAGTTCCCGTGGGCATCCTTGCGGCGAAGGGCATCCGTTTGGGCTACTGGCGGTATTCCGAACCAGTACGCCCCACTGCGGTGCCCACCATTTGGAGAGCCTGATGCCACTGTCCCCGAACCAGGGCTCCACGGGGGGCCGCACCTCCGTGACGATAACCAGCACCACGGCCAACGCCCTGAGTACCGTCAGCCGGGTGCTGTTCGGCGACACTCCGGCCACCGACGTCGCCTACGACGCGGGCGCCGACCACGTCACGTGCCTCTCTCCCGCTGGGGCGGGCGTGGTGGATGTGACGGTGGTCCTCGCCAACGGTCAGGTCAGCGACGGTGTGCCCTTCTACTACATCCCGGCGCCCGTGGAGTCGACGCTGAGCCCCACGGCCGGGCCACTGGCCAGCGGCACCGGGGTCGTCATCACCGGCTCTGGCCTGGACACCACCAGCGCGGTGTCGTTCGGCGCCAGCGCCGCGACCGTGGTCTCCACGACCGACGGTCAGCTCAATGTCATCGCCCCGGCGGGCGCGGCCGGATCAGTGGACGTCAGTGTCACGACCGCTGCGGGCACCTTCGGCGGCCTGTCATACACCTACGTCGCCAGCCCCGGCACGCTGACGATCACTCCGAACACCGGAGAGCTCAGCGGCGGCACCCACGTCACGATCACGACCACCGGAGACGCTACGACCACGTCGCAGGTCCTGTTCGGCAGCACCTCCGTGCCCTTCGCCGTCGGCGGCACCCACACGCTCACGCTCTACACGCCCCCCGGGGCTCTGCTCGGCGCGGTCAACGTCTCCGTCACCACGGCGGGCGGCGCCAGCACCGCCACCAACGGCTACACCTACACCTGATCCCGCCCTTCGGCCTCGCGCAGCCGGCGCTGGAGATATTCACCGGACACGGAGGCCGATCGGCAGGGGCACGGTCGCAGACTCCCGCTTCCTTCGTCCCGCCGCCGAGTGATCACCGCTGAAAAGGCCTCAATGGCTGCGCTGATCGAGTACCTGCAACGGCCGCATCATTTCATTGTCCTCATGGTCCATGATGTGACAGTGCCAGACGTACCGTCCCGCGATGCCGAAGCGAAGCTTGACGCGGGTGATGTGACTTGGCAATGCGATCACGGTGTCCTTATATCCGCCTTCCCCCGGTTGTGGGGGTGACGATGCGCCGCCCGTGATTGCTTGGCGGCCGAGGACCTGGAATCCGATCTGATGGATGTGGACAGGGTGTGCGTCGCTGGTGAAGTTGTACAGTTCCCAGATTTCGGTGTCGTCCTTCACCGGCGTCTCGGTGACCGGGTCCGACCACAGGAGCGGGGTGGCTGAGCCGCTTGGCGTAACGGTGCCAAGTGTGTCCATCGCGGGCGCCCCGGTGAAGTACGCGGAGTCCTCCTCGTTGAGTGACAGCTTCCGGACCGTCCGACTCTCGGGAAGCGCCGGGATCGGAGGAAGCACGATCTGTGACGGCGGGACACTGGTGTCGGTAGAGGCAAGGGAAACGACGGTGAATTTCATGACCTGCCCCGTGGTCGTGATATTCGATGGCGTAAAGTCGGTGACCGGTGCGCCGCCGCCGTACGCCTCGTCCGGGCCTTCATTGATCAAGTAGAGCCCGGTGCCGACTGTGGTGCCGGTGAAGTCGACCACCACGTCGGCGCGCTCTGCGGGGGCCAACAGGAGTTGATCCAACCGGACCGGGGTCGGCAGGAATCCCTGGTCGTTTCCGATCTGCCAGAAGGGCAATGCGGGGCTGACGGGACGGGGGGCTGTGGCGTCAGCTGCGATCTTCAAGATGAGAGTGCGGGCGTTGCTTGCGTTGAGGATGCGCAGGCGGTACCGCCGCGGTTCCACGTTGAGTACCGGCCAGGTGTTCCCGTTGACGACCATCGTGGTGCCGAAGAACTCCGGATTCCAGATGGGAGGAATATCGGTGTAGGGGATCCATGGACCGTCCGGCGGGGTGTCACCGAAGTATCCGCGACTGCTGGGGAAGAACAGCGACCCGTCCGCTTTGAAGGATTTGTCCTGAACTACCAGGGGGATTTCGTAGGGGTGGGCGCTGTGGGCGCCGTCTCGCCCCGATGCCGGCCCAGGAAGTACTCCCGGGGGGAGATCAGCAGGTCCGCCTCGCAGCAGGTAGAAACCAGCAAGGCCCGAGTAGACATTCACCCGAGTCATGCCCAGAGCGTGATCGTGGTACCAGAGAGTCGCGGGACGCTGATCATTGCTGTACGCGAACGTTGCCGACCCGGGGCGCCAGCGGGCGCCGTAACGGTCACGGAACTGCTCGGCGAACCGATCGTAATAGGTACCTACGCGAGCATAGTCACGAGGAATATCACGAGATACCGGCAGGTACCAGGCTTCGGGGTATCCGTCACTCTCTTCTCGGCTGAACCCACCGTGCAGATGGGTCACGATGGGAACAGGTCCTCTGTACGGCCCGGGAGTGGTTGAGAAGGTCGGCCGAGAATCACGTCCGGCCCTTCCGCCAGGAGGGTTCGCCCAATGCAGCGTGGGGTCCACAGCACATAGATGGGGCAGATAGAAGCCGCGCGAGGTGACGAGGTCGTTGACCCATGTCACGGAGATCGGCCGATCCACACGGGCTTCAATGGTCAGGCCTGGCGCATGAAATGATTGCTGGTGGCCCACGGCTCCGTAACCCCAGACCGTGGTGGCCGGCATCCCGATTGGCAGCATTTGCTGCCGGAACTGACGGATCGCGATGCGGTAGGAGTCCCGGCCCTCGCTGGGCATTTTACCGAGAAGAAATAGCGGCGTTCTGTACTTGGGTACGGATGACGGATCGAGCGCGTCTCCCGATGGCCGTGAGGGATGCGGGTCGTGCCGAACGCGTCGAAGAGCACCCGTCCCGGATAGAGAATCGACTGCGTGGGCATGCCCGTCCGCAAGTGCGCCGGCGAAACCTACGGCACCGACTACCGCAACCGTGGTTCTGAGCAGCCCGCGTCGACTCGGCAGAGAACTCTCAGCGATATCAGCGGACTGCGAATTCTTCAGAGGATCGGCATCCTTGATCACACTCGAATGATATGCTCACGACATGGAGTGTGGCGTTATTTCCGCCGCTCGACACGCCTCACCCCCTAAAGTCCGATCATTGGGCTATTACTGCAACGGCAGATCTTCCTTCCAGTGATCGAAGCCGATCGCCCCGCGCTTCATGGAACGATCAGCACCACTTCCAGAAGGGCCGGGCTGGATCCAGCGCTGGCATCACCCTGCTGCTTTTGGCAGGGCATCACACGTCGCTCGCGGCATCCGGGGCGCGCAGGGACCGGGAGTTGACCTCGCCGCCGAGCCGCCGAGGCGCCACGAGACGCCTGGACCGCCTCGGATTCGGACCCACCGATTCGCCGGCCGGCCAACTCGCCTGGATCGTCGAGAAGTCCGGCGCACGGACCGATGGGGACCTGCCGGATGACGCGGTCGACCGCGGTCAGCTCCTCACCGATGTCACGGTGTACCGGCTGACGGCCACGGCAGGTTCGTCGGCCCGCCTCTCTTACGAGGCGGGTCCCTCCGGCGCCCGGGGCGGGTCCGGGCCCACGGCCGCCCCGACCGGCGTGGCGGAACCCGGGATCTTCGGGGCGCTCGCTTCCACCCCCACCGTCCGGCGGCTGCCGGCCGGTATCGACCCGGCCACGCTCGGCGCCCTGCGCGGCCCGAGCCACCGCCCTGGACATCGCCGCCCCTCGTGGCCTGCCACTGCGTGCAGGCGCACGAGCGGGTGACGGGGCTGGTTCAGCAGGTCTGGCGCAGGTAGCCGGGGTTGCTCGGTGGAACGACGTCGAGGTCGCGCCGCACGATGCTGATGCGGGTCCCCCAATCCGTGCACGCCGCCTGGAGGCCCTGCTCGTCGTACTCGATGTCGAATACGCTGTCGCCGAACGCGTCGGTGTAACGGTTGCACTCGCCGTACGTGCCGCACTGTTCCACCACCGCGAAGTCGAGGCCCAGTTGCTTCCGGTCCGGGGCCAGCTCCGCCGAGTTCTTCTGGGCGATGGCAAGGCCTTGTCCGTGGGCGTGCGCGACGAGTAGAGACTGGTACGCCTCGGCGTCGGCCGCGCCCAGCAGTCCGGCCGACCGTGTGTAGCTGTCGTAGTTGTCCGGCTCGACGGCGTTGAAGCCCTTGGTGGCGCACTCGTCGATCCAGCCGTCCACCTTCAGGGCGATCCGCCGACGCTTGGTGTCCGTGCTGATGTCCAGCAGCGCCTCGTTCCAGGTGGTGTCGTGGACGACGTTGCCAGCCTGGTCCCGGAGCAGCAGGTCCTGGTCCCATTCCTGCTCTGCGTCCGGCTGGGCCTGGAAGCCGTTGACGTAGCAGATGTTGTAGATCCCCGGTGCCGGGGACGCCCCGTGGTCGCGGCTGACGACGGACACACCGGCCGGCGGCTGGTACGGCCCGCCGATCTGGTAGTCGAACCCGGCGTGCACTGGAGGCACCGTCACGGCGGGCGAGGCCGTCGCCGATGCCGATGTCCCCTCGGTCGTGGAAGGCGAGACCGTCACCGCCGGTTCCGCGGTTCCGCCGGAGGAACTGCACGAAGAGACTGTGAGAACGGCCGCCGCCGAGATCGTCAGCGCTGCGGCGATCCAGACCCGCGACCTGCGGGATCGACCATGGTCAACGGGCATCATCGAACTCCAGGACGACAGGGCATGTCCTCAGGGCAGCTCCCCCCTTGCGGTGCCGGAACACGAAGGACCACCCCGGCGCTTTCCTCCCGAGAAGGGACAACCGGGACAACCGGGACGACAGGGGAATCGAGGAATGTCCGGGGGAAAGGGAGGATCAGGCGCGTCGCGCCGGGTGACGGAACCGCCGTCGTGCGCCCGCGATTTGACCGTATGAGAACGTCGAGTGGCGCCGCATCGGCGTGGAGGAGCGCGGCGCGGCAGCCTTCGTCCCGGCCGGAAGAACCGCGGCCGCTTCGCGGCGGCAGCGGTCAGGCGCAGTTCCCCCTGGTCGCCTGCCTCGTCGGGCAGGGCGTCGATGGGGCGGGGTCGGCGGACAGCAGCACTTGGTTGTCAGCAGCGTCAGCGACCGGGCGGTGATCGACGACGGCGGCCAAGGTCTTGGCCGCCGTCGAGGTGTGGAGGCTGCGGACAGCGGGTTCGGTGGGTCAGGCCACGCAGCCGGGGACCGTGGTGGGGCTGCCGAAGCAGTTGGTCGGGTTGTTGGCGAGCACGGCGGTGAAGTTGAGCGTGACGCTGCCGCTGTCGTTGTAGACGCCTCCGGGGGCGTTGGTCGCGAAGTTGCTGACGACCTTGCTCAGGGTGAGCGTGGTCGTGGCGCCGGCACCGCCGAAGTTGGCGATTCCGCCGCCCGCACCCGTGGGCCCGGATGCCGAGTTGTCGTAGACGGAGCTTTGCGAGACGTCCAGCGTACCGTCGTTGGCCACTCCGCCGCCCAGCTCGAGCGCGTTGTTGTTGACGACAGTGCTCTTGTCGATGGTCATGTCGCCGTCGTTGCCCAGACCGCCACCGTTGTGGAGCGCGCTGTTGCCACTGATGAGGCTGCGGTCGACCTTCGTGGTGGACCCGGCGTTGCCGCCGATCCCGCCGGAGAAGTCGGCGTGGTTGTCACGGATGAGGCTGCGACTGACAGTGAGGACCCCGTCGTTGCGGATGCCGCCCCCGAAGTCCCCCGTCGCGTCACCGTTGGTGATGATGGCCTCGGAAAGGTCCAGGTTTCCCGTCGAGTCGACCGTGAGGATGCGGAAGGCCGGCGCGGCCGGGTCACGGGTGATGGTGGCGCCGTCACCCTTGATGGTGATCGTGTTCTGGATGGACGGCAGCGGGGTGGTCAGGGTGTAGATGCAGCCCGGGGCCAGGGCGAGCGTGCCGCCGGAGGTGTTCGCGGTGGTGATGGCGCTCGCCAGCTGGTCGGTGATGCACGGGACGAACGTCTGCGCGGCTGCCGGGGTGGCGGCCACGCCGGTGACCATGAGGGCGGCCGCCCCGAGAGCGCCCAGCGTGCGGATCGCCAGCTTGCTGTGGTTCATTGCTTCTCCCTGGTGTTGAGTGGATCGTTCACGGGGCCGCGTGCGGCGTGTCCGGGAACGGGTCGAGGGTGTGCTGGGACAGGCTCGTGGTGGCTTGAGCCCCCTGGTGTGATCGCAGCTGTTCGGGCATCCGGCCTGCGACTGTCGGGGGCGCAGGGTTGAACGTCCGCGCGTCAGCCGGACGGTGTGGCGATCACGGGCATCCGTGTGGGGCCACGGCCTCGTCGAGGTTCTCGCCGGACCGGTTCTGACTGCCGGATCCGTCCGGCGGCCACCCGTGGGTGCCCGTCTACGCAGTGGGTGCGGTGAGGTAGGTGGAGGCGCTGGGGACGTGGACGGTGCCTGTGGTGGTGGTAATGGTCAGGTCTGCGGGACCCGGGGTCAGGGCAGGCGCGGTGAAGGCAACCGCGGTGTCGGAGACGACAGTGCGATGGCAGAGCCCCCGGCACCGCCTCCGGTGGGTCCTTGGTTCGGGCTGACGGCCTGCGGGGGCGTGATGACGCTCACCATGTTCGCGCCGTTGTCGCTCACGTAGGAGCAGAGAGCGTTTGGGGTGAATGCCACCCTGCTCAGGGCGGTGTCGACACGCTCACGCTGCCAGCCGCGTTGTTCGCCACATGGGCGCGGCTGCCGTTCGGGGTGACCGCGATTCCGGTGGGCCCGCCCCGACCGGCACGGTCGCGTCCTTCGCCGCCGGCCCTGCTGTCACGCGGTCAGTCGCTGAGGTCATGACGTCCCCTCCGGTCGAACGGGGACCGTCGACGTCCAAAGGCCGTCGCGTTCACGACAGCCGACATGACGTTGGCTCCTTACCGGGGGCGCCCGACGGCTGCCGGACCGGGAGCACATGTTCGTCTCCTGAGGTCCGACGCATTCCCCCGGCAAGGGATGGGCGGCCCACCGGGTTTAATCGCTACGAGTAACTCATAGAGCACAGAAAGTAGCCATCAGAAGACCTGCTTCTCACCCGAACGGCCGAGCGTGCTCTCCCCGGAAACGATCCCGCACCTGCTGTCCACCCAGCCGCGACAGCCGCTTCCCGCGTGCCACGGCCACACCTGCCAGCGGGCGTCTTCCGCTTGGTGGATGCGCGCTTCCAGATCGCGGCGAGCCTGTTTCACGGCGGCCTCAGCGGCGGCACCCAGTTCGGCGAGCTCATCCAGATCGCCGAGCTGTTTGAGCTCTTCGAGAGCGGTGTGGGCGATGTGTCGGCGGGTCCGGGCCTCCTCGCGGGCGGTGTGCCGGTCACCGGCCGCCACCCGCTGCGCAGGTCGCGCACGGAGATTTCCCCGGCCGAGGCGTAGAGCAGTGGCGGCAGCACCAGCACGCTGATCACGCACCCGACAGAGCACATCGCCGGAGGAGCCTGGCCGTCGACGTCAGCGCTGGCCGAACGGCATACCCGACCGCTCGATCCGTCTACGCGACGGTGTTCGTGGACGCGATCTACGTGAATCCGCACATCGAGGATAATGGAAGATTATATTTAGAATGGACTGTTCAGGTGAATTCACGCATTCACTGATGACACTCGCACAAATCATTGACACGATCGAGAATAAGTATCCTGCGGGATAGGAGCCCGCGGAAATCACACCCCAGTGGAGGCTCGTCATGACCAACTGCCCAGCTGTCGACGCCCGGGCCGCTCTCGCCTTCCTCCAGAACAGCGGACTGATAAACATGAACACCACTCTGGAACAACTGGTCAGTGCGACCACCACGCTCGGAGAAATCTCCGGCTATGTGCTGGCCTGGGACAAGTACGTGCTCGTCGTCCCGTCCGTGACCGAGGAGGCCGAGGCCTAGCTTCGGGCTGCGCCGTACGGGGCGCCCGCGTCAGGCAAAACGCAAGGCCGGGTGACATCGACTCCTCAGGGGGCGGCTGTGGCTGACATGTGGCGCATGGTGGAACACGGAGCGGTCTCCTGGCTGGCCGCACACCGCACCCGCTTCGACCCTGACGCCGCCGATGAGGGGCGTGTGCTGTTCGTCCGCAAGGCGCTCGTCGAGGTCGCGTTGCTGGTCGGGCTGCGCGCCCGGGCGGAGTCCGGATCCTTCGACGACGCCGACTATCAGATGCTGTTCGACCAGGTCACCGCAGTGGCAGCTCGAGCTTCGTACCGTGAGCTCGTCGCACGCGACGAGCGGGCCCTGCTCTTGTACGCGGGCACCTATGCGTCACAGCGGTTGTGCGGGCGGCCCGACCGCGAATTCGAGCGCCTCATCGGCCAATCGGTCTCCGGGCGCTACGCCGCCTGTTTCGAGCGCGTCCCCTTTCGGCAGTTGGATCTGCTGCACACGCTGGAGTTGGCCGGAATCGATCACGGAATACCGGCGGCCGACGCTGTCCTGCCCTTCTCCCTGCTCTGCGCGGATCCATCCGTGCTGAAGCTGAGCGATGGCGATATTTACGCGATCACGCATACCGTGTTCTACGCCACCGATTTCGGTCGGCGTATCCCCCGGTGGCCCACCGGATTCGATCTGCCGCAGGCCGTGGAACTACTGGAGGCACTCAGCCTTCTGTGCCGCCGGAAGGAGAACGCCGACCTCGTCGCCGAATTGCTCTGCTGCCTGCTGTGCCTGGGGATCCGGGACTCACCCGAGACGGAACGGGCATGGGCGTTTCTCGCCGATGTACAGGAACCCAGCGGGCGGGTCGCCGGGCCGGACGGCGTCCTCCCGCCGGAACTCGAGAACGGCGATCCGGAATACCGCGACTGGGCCACCGGCTACCACACCACGATCGTCGCAGCGCTGGCCGGCCACCTCGCCCGCGACGCAGCCGTGATCCGGCGGCCGCGCCCCTCACCTCCCCGGTCCGCCAGCAAGGGACGGCTCGAAGCTGCGATCCGGCGTGCCATCGCCTGGCTGACCGACGACGCTCTCGAGGTGCCCTTCGACGACGCAGTTCCGGCAGCCGGCGCGGCCTCGCGCGCCGCACGCTCCGTGGGGGAGCCGCAACTCGCCGCCCGGACTCTGACACGTCTCGTGCAACGTGCCGACGGCGCCCCCGCCCAGCCGGCGGCCTGGGGGCAGCAGGGCGTCGACGCGGTTGCCGAGTGTGCGCGAGGCCTGTCGGCCTGCGGACTGGCCTGCGACTCCCTCGACCGGTTCCTGACGGACACGGCAGGAACACTCACCGGACTCACCGCCGTTCCCACGACCGCCGCTGGCGGAGTCAGGCGACTTCAGGACCTGGGCCGACTCACCGCGCAGCAGGCGGACTCCCTCCTCGCCTCCACGGACCCCGCGAGCCTGCTGGCCGAGAACCATACGCCCGCGATCACTGCCGTGGCCTTGGCACAGTATGCCGACGGCCAACCGCTTCGCCTCGGCGGCGACGCCTCCGCCTGGCGTTCCGTCGCGGAGCGGTTCGCGGCCGCACTGCCGGCCGCCTGCCGGAGCTATCGACTCGAAGAGGTCGCCGCGCTCCTTCAAGGGCTGGGGGTGCTCGGCTGGGCCGATCACCGGATCACCCGCGACGGGGTCGACTTCCTGCTTTGCCAGCAGCACCCCACCGGCGCCTTCGGCTACCCGGCGCGCGACGACCACCAGGAGCGGGCGAGGGCGCAACGTATCTGGACCCAGAGTTGCGCCGTCGCCCTTTCATGCCTGTACGACTTGTGCGACGAGTGAGCACCCCACCGCTCCCCACGTCCGCCCGGTACGGTTCCGCTGCACCCAGGAAGCTTCGACAGGGTTACGAGCCTGGCCGTCAATCCCCTCCACCGCTCCGGCTCAGCGGTACCAGGTCCGGATGGCCGCCGCGGTCTCGCGGACGTCAGCGTGCCCGGCACGGATGCGGGCGGCGAGGGCGGCGGCCTGCCGGGGTTCGGCGGTGACGATGACGCCGGAGGCGCTGAGGTAGGCGGCGGCGACCACGGCGGCGAAGTGCTCGTTGCCGGACTCCAGGGCCGGGACGCGGATCAGTTGGTGCATCAGGGCGGCGGCGCGCTGGTGGACGGCCTCGTACACGGGGACGTCCATGACGGAGTCGGCGTGCCGGGCCACCGCGGCGGCGAGCGTGCCGTAGTCGGTGATGCCCGGGTCGTTCGGCAGGCACTGGTGGGCGATGTCCAGCAGCCAGACCCGGTCGATCCGCAGGATCACGCGGCATCCGCCCCGGCCCCGGCCACATGGACACTCCGCGGGCGGTACGGCCCGAACTCGGCCGCGAACGCGGGCCCCCGGACCGCGCGAGCTGCGCGGCCGCGGTCAGGAAACGCGCACGCTGATCCAAAGGCCCCAGCCTGGTACACGATGTCGTCCGGCCGCACGGGCAGATGCTTCACGGCACGAGCGTAGCGAGGTGTAGCGGGCGCTACAAGCTCGATCAGTCAACGCACGGCCGTGCCAGAACCCGCACCCGGTGTGTGTCCTTGAGGAAGCCGCACGCCACGGATGTGTACAGCGGCGGACGCGTCAACGGCCCCGCTGAAGGCGTTTCTGCCGGGGGCTCCTTGCCGGCCTGACGGGACGATGGTCTGTATGCAACCCCACAGTCGGTGAGGCGCGTACCCCTCGCCACATCAAGGCCTCCGTCCGGCGCACGGGGCAGCCGGGGGTGGAGGTCGAACCCGGACTCACCCGTGACGCCTGGTGGACGCGTCGGTAGGTGGGGAGCATCCGTGAGCACTGCCCCGAGCCGGACGCCGGTGAGGTGGTGGGTGTGGCGGTTTCGAGGGCGTCGATGGTGCCGGACATGACGGTGCGCAGGTGCCGGGTGACCCGCACGACTGCCTCCCGCAGTGCCGGGACGGACGTGCGAGCCGCCGGTGCCGCCCGTGCTCGGATTTTCCGCAGAAAATCCGAGCACCTCCCCAGGGCAGCGAGCACCTGTGGACCGGATTCCGATAACCGCCTGTGGTCACCGCTGCCGGCGGGCCGGAGCAGTGCTCGGGACGGACGCCGCTCCCACGGTCCGTCAGCCCACTGTCGGTACCTCTCGAGGCGTGACGCCCGAAAACGATCCGGACGTCGCGTCGGCCAAAACCGGGGGCTCATGGACATAGGTCCCGCCCGACGGCACTGCCCGGCTCGTGTCAGGCCCTGGTCAGCAGGGAGGCGAGGTAGGCCTGCGTCTCCGGGTCGGTGGAGTAGCGGCGGGCGCCGACGGGTGGCGAGGACGCGGTGGGTGTTCAGCGCGTACGGCAGGTAGCGCTCCGGCGTCAGGTCCCGCAGCTGGCCTGCGTCGTGGCTGGCTTCGGGGCGGGCCTGCCATCGGCCGTCGCGGCCCAGGAGGGGGAACTCGGCGCTCGGCGCTCCCGGAAGCAACCTCGCGCGCAGATGCCCGATCAAAGCGGCGGCCGCGTTGTGCGGGACCACCGTGCCCTTGGCCTGTACGCCTGTACGCCGTCGGCCCAATCCCCGAGGTGGTGGACGTATCCGCCGACCTGTCGGGCAAGGTGCGGTTCGCTGCCCGACCTCCAGCATTCAAAACAGTCGGCCCCTGGGTGGGACTGATGCGGGGACATGTCTGTGCCAGAGTCGCTTGGGTCGCTTCGGTCTCTGACGGCACGGCCCAGCTCCGGACAGGCGACCGGCCCCCACAGACCGACCACTCAGCGACTGAGCGACCGAAGCGACTCACGGTGGGAACTCCTGTCCAGGGGAGGCGGCGGACCCGTCCTCGGTGGAGGGGCACGGCCGCTTCTCCAGCCGGCCCAGAGCTACTGAAGCGACCCAAGCGACCCGGGACCGGGACCTTCGGCGGGCCTGCCACGCGCGACACGCCGACGGACCAGGCCCGAGAGACTCAGTCGCTTTCAGTCGCTGAGCTTCAGTCGCTGGACAAAACCCCAGGTCAGAGCAGGTGAACCAGCCCCATCAGCGACTCAAGCGACTCAAGGTTGGGTATATGAAGACATTCCCGTGTGCGTGTGCGCGTTATAGACCCGGGGCTTCAGTCGCTTCAGTCGCTGTTTGCTGGAAAAATCGGCTTCGACCTGCGAAAACGTCGGTGGACCGAAAACAGCGACCGAAGCGACTCGGTCGCTGCTCCAGGGTTCGGTAGCTGCTCGGTAGCTGAGTTTCCCGGCAAACCCCACCGGTTCGGGACCGTATGTCCTCGCTCGGCTAGTCTGTGTGAGCTATCTTCTGGACTTCGGTCGCTTCAGTCGCTGATCCGGCATCCACCAGTGCTCTGACCTGGCTTTTTGCTCTCAGCGACTGAACGAGCGACTCAACATCGGGCAGCTACCGAGCGACCGAGGAAGCTTAAGCAGCTACCGAACCAAGGGGAAGGGACCAGCGTGACGGCGCCGAAGGCCGTGGGGAGCGACCGAGCGGAGCGTCAGCCAGACGCGCTGGCCGTCGCGCGCTGGTGCGCCGCCCAGGGCTGGCCGGTCCATCCGCTGGCGCCCGGGCGCAAGACGCCGCCCGCGAACTGCCAGGCCTGCCAGGACTCACCGCACTCCCCCGCCGAGTGCCTCTGCCCCCGCGTCGGTCGCTGGTGCCACGGCTTCCACGCCGCCACCGTCGACCAGGACGTCCTGTCGGCCTGGTGGCACGTCAACCCCGACTTCGGCGCAGGGGTCGCCTGCGGTCCCGCAGGCCTGGTCGTCATCGACGTCGACAGTCACCCGGCAGCCGTCCCCGCCCGGGACCGGATCCTGCCCGGCATCCCGATCCACGAGCACGTCAACCTCGACGGGCTGGAGAACGGCTACCACACCCTCGCCCTGCTCGCGGCCTTGCGCCAGGCCCCCGACCCGGCCGAGGACACCGCAACCCTGCGCGTACGGACCCCCTCCGGCGGCCTGCACATCTGGTACCGCGACCACGCCCACCACCGCTTCACCTGTTCCACCGGCTCCTCCGCCGGACGGGCCCTCGCCTGGCAGGTCGACGTCCGAGCCCACGGCGGCTACATCGTCGCGCCCGCCACCACCACCGCCAACGGCACCTACACGCCCCTGCCCGGCGCCACGACCCCCGCCCCGCTCCCCCAGTGGCTTGCCGAGGAACTCATCCGCACCGGCCACCTCAAGGACCGGCCCGGCCAGCACGGCACTGTTCCCCAGCCCGCCGTCCCCGACCGAGGACGGCAGGCCGTGGTGGCAGCGGGAGGCGGGAAACGGGGAGCGGAACGCGTCCTCGACGCCGTCCTGCAGGACGTCACCGACTGCGCCACCACCCCGGAGGGGGCCGGCTTCACGGGCAAGCTCAACCGCGCCGCCTACACCGTCGGGGGCCTCGTCTCCGCCGGCCACCTCACCCACGCCGCCGCCGAGCAACTGCTCACCGACGCGGCCCGTACCGCCCGTCCCTCCCAGGACCGGCACAACTCCGCCGTCATCCGCTCCGGCCTCACCGCCGGCGCCCGGCAGCCCCTGCACATCGGGAAGGCGCGCGGATGAGCGACAGCCCCCGCAAGAGAACGGTCTTCGACCCCGTGGCCGCAGCTCAGCAGATCCTGGAGTACCCGCCGCTCCCAGGCCCCGCCCAGGCCCCCTGGCACGGCACCGCCGTCCAGGAGTCCCTCCTTGACGCCCCTGCGGCACGCCCGCAGGCGGCCCAGACGGCCTTTCAGGCGCCCGTCCAGGCCCCTCAGGCCCCGGAACCCCCTCAGGCCCCCTCAGGCCCGCAGGCGAGCCCTGACGGCCTCCTGCCGGACTCCCTGTCAGACCGTGGCAACGCCAAGCTCTTCGTCCACCTCTACGGACGCGACTACCGCCACGTCCCCGGCATCGGCTGGTACCGCTGGGCCACCCACCGCTGGCAGCTGGACGAGGACGACACCGTCCTGTGGGCCGCCGGCGAGATGGCCGAGAGCATCGCCACCCACGACCCCCGCGGCCTCTACACCAACACCGACCTGCGCCGGCACCGTCGCCGCGCCCTGTCCACCTCGGGCATGAACGCCATGCTCGCCCAGGCCAAGTCCGCCCCCGGCATGGTCCTCAACGCCGCCCTCCTGGACGCCGACGCCTACGCCCTGTGCACCCCCGGCGGCGTCGTCGACCTGCGAACCGGCGGCATCGTCCCGCCCGACCCCAAGGTCCACCACCACTCCCGCTCCACCACCCTGGCCCCCGCCCGGATGCCCACCCCGCGCTGGGACCGCTTCCTCACCGACACCTTCGGCGACGACAGGGAAGGCCGCCAGACCCGCGACTTCCTCCACCTGCTGCTCGGCTACTCGATCAGCGGCGACGTCGGCGCCCAGGTCATGCCCTTCCTCTACGGACAGGGCAAGAACGGCAAGTCCGTCCTGCTGGACGTCATGATCCAGCTGCTGGGCGACTACGCCGACGCGGCCCCGCCCGGCTTCCTGATGGCCAAGACCTTCGACGGCCACCCCACCGACCTCGCCGAGCTCCACGGCCGCCGCATCATCGTCTGCTCCGAGCTCAAGCCCGGCGACCGCTTCGACGAGGCCCGGGTCAAGCTGCTGACTGGTGGTGACAAGATCAAGGCCCGCCGGATGCGCCAGGACTTCTTCTCCTTCGAGCCCACCCACAAGCTCTGGCTGCTCGGCAACCACCGCCCCGAGGTCGGCACCGGCGGCTTCGCCTTCTGGCGGCGCATGCGTCTGATCCCCTTCGAACGGGTCGTCCCCGAGGAACGCAAGATCGACAACCTGGCCCACGTCCTCGTCGCCGAGGAGGGCCCGGGTATCCTCGCCTGGCTCATCGACGGTGCCCGCCGCTACTTCGCCGGTGAGAAGGACCTGGCCGGCCCCCAGGCCGTCCAGACCGCCACCACCGCGTACGCCGAGACCGAGGACCACGTCGGCCGCTTCCTCAAGGAGGCCTGCGTCACCGGCGAGGGCATGCGCGCCGAGCAGTCCCAGCTCTTCGGCGCCTACACCCGTTGGTGCGGCTTCGAGGGGGCCAATCCCGTATCCGGCCGCGCGTTCGCCGCACGAGTTCGCGAGACACTGGGTATGACCTCTCCCAAGGAGATGGTCCTGTCCAACAGCCGCAAGTACTACCCGGGCATCGGCCTGATCACCGACGACACAGAGGAGCAGAACGCGTGAGCGCGCTGATCGACCCGGCCGAGCTCGCCCACGAAACCGACCTCGTCTGGCTTGAGGACACCACCGACCTCGACTACGTCCGCCAGTCGCTGGACCGCCTCACCACCCGGCGCGGCCGCCCGGCCTACCACCGCGACGGCCGCATGGTCGGCTACGCGATCCTGGGCCCCGACGCCAAGTCCTCCCGGGCCTCCGGCACCTTCCGCCGCCGCGTCTTCTGGCTGCTCCCCCACGACCGCGACCAGGACCCGCAGGGCCTCTACACCACCGGAGCCCCCTCCGAGGCTGTGGACCCGCGCACCGTCGCCCCGGGCGTCAAGGGTTACAAGACCGAGCGCTCCGAGGGCGGGCCGGCCTCGCCGGCCATGCTCGAGCTGGGGATAACGCTCCCGAAGGCCTGACCGCTCCGGAACGAGCCGGTGGGGGTGCGACCTGAGCTGTCGGGTCGCACCCCCACCGGCTCAGAACGGGCGATGAACCCGGCCTGCCACCCGCGCGAGGGGGTCCTCGGCGGACACGATCTGCGGGTCGGCCTGGCACTTCTCTGGGACGCCGTCGTCGGTCCCGTCCTCGAAGCCGTACGCGACCTCCCCCGCGGCGACACGGACGACCCGTTCCGGCCCGCCTCGACCGTGGTGCCCCACTGGCTTCCTCGCCTACTTCCCGTACTTCCCGCTGCACATGGCGGAGCACCCCGAGGAAGGCGCCGCCTTCGACCTGGTGGCCTTCTCCCACACGCCCACGGTGCACGCTCGCCCAGTCGCGACCGTGGCGGGTGGGCGCCGGGAGCCGGCCGCTGCTGGTCGCGGTCCCGCAGGCCCCGGAGTCCCCGACCTCCCGGGTGTCGACGAGGAAGCCGCCGTCCTCGTCGGCCTGTTGCCGGGCACCCGACTCCTGCGCGGACGGAGCGGCACGCGCGAGCGCCTCATGAGGGAACTCCGGAACCACGACATCGTCCGCATCGCCAGCCACGCCGGAGACGACACCGACCGCCACCACGAAGGCCACCGCGTCCTCCACGACGGCCGGCTGCAGCCACCTGGTGGGCAGCCTCTGGCCCGTGTCGGACCGGGCCAGAGGCTGCCTGGCGGAATCCTTCTACCGGCACCTGACCGCTCACCCGGGCACGAGCGTCGCCCACGCACTCCACCACGCGGTGTCCCAGCTCCGAGCCCGCCACCCCGACCGCCCGTCCCAGTGGGCGCCCCACGCGCACGTCGGTCCGTGAACCACACCGCCAGACTGCGGTGCACCCCTCTGGCGCGACTCGTCGAAGGGGCGGCGGCCAATCGAACACGGGGCGGCAGCCAACCGCCGGACCCGACCAGGTCGAGAGAAAGCAGCGGGTTGGCGGCCGCGGCCCGTCGGACGCTCCGATCCGGGTCGGCCAGCAGCCGGACGGGCGGCTCGTCCAGGCTGTGGTCGGCGGCGGCCAGGGCGCGGACCTCCGGGTCGATGTGATCGAGAAGATGCCCCAGCCCGGTGCGCGGAAGCCGGGGCAGCGTCAGCAGGTAGGGACGCTGGCGGGGTACGGCGAGGAAGGCGTCGAGGACGATGGCGGGCGGCGCCGCCGGGTGGTTGAGGGCGAGCCGGTGACGCACCTGCGCGTCGGGGTCGGCGGCCAGACGCCGTACCAGTCCTTCCGGCAGCTGCGCGCAGGTCACGGCGACCCGGCGCAACAGCGGGTCTGCGGACAGGGCGCACGCCTCGTACCGGTCCGTGCCCGGATCCAGGAACATCTCGCCGACCCGGCCGACCCACTCGACCGAGTGGCCGACGACCCGGTCGATGGCGTCGCGCTGCGGCCAGGTCCGCGGGAGCGGCTGCAGCCGGGCCCGGGTCCGTACGGTCCCATCCGGGTCCTCGGCCAGCTCCGCCAGCAGGGCCGGATCCACGTCGGCCCTGGCGGCCACGCGCTCACGCACCTTCGGATCAGCGCCTCGCGCTGCGCGGGGCGAGCCACAGCCACAACCCGGCGGCCATCGCCCGCAGCTGCGGATGACACCGCGCAGCCACAGGTCGGAAAGGGGTGAGGAGGACATCGGGACATCGAGGCAGTGATCAAGGCGTCCGTCGACGCGAGCCGTCGTGGCGCCTTTTTTGGAGGGAATAAAAGGGAATGCGGGGGCGCGGCGGCGGGGGGGGGTGGGGTTATCACCGGGGGTGGGTGGGGCCCCCCCCGGTTGTGG
>NZ_JBVHHW010000033.1:640-12622 GCF_055560875.1 Kitasatospora sp. NPDC023118 | reverse complement strand
CCGAGGCCCCAATGGGGCGTCGTCTACCTCGCCACAGCGTCGCTGTCAAACGGGCGTCGGCCGCCGCCAGCGGTCGTCGCTAATTCCCCGCCTAAATTGCGCGACGACGGGCGAGCCGGCCTCGGGGCCGTGTCGTGAAGACCCGTGGGTTCGGTCGGCCCCGCACGGGTTGGTGCCGCTATACCTCCTCGTCCAGCAGCACACGGGCGGACCGCCTTCCCCGACGCGGCCACTACCCCGACCCATTCCGGAGAGCGCCCTCGATGACAGAGCCGACACGAGAGGCCACGCCCAAGCGGTACGTCCGGCTCGATCCGGACGGGTGCGGCGGAGGCCCCAGGCGGAGGCCCCAGGCGGAGGTCGGCCCGCCCGCATTCCGGGCACACCCTGCCCGCCAGCGTGGACTCGCCGATCCACGCCGCCTGGTAGATGTCGAGCCACTCCGGGAAACCCATCGGACCACCTGTCGAGGTCGTCACTGTGCGGCCCGCTGCGTGAAGGCCGCCGGCGCCGGAAGACATCCGGCTGTTCTGCGCGAGGGAACCGCCTGTCAGCCCATCAGTCTCGCCCAGTCCGTCAGAACCGCGAAGCCGTCCGCCGTCAGTCCGGTTCTCGGATCGATGTGGTGGAGGAGCGCCGGACCGTGGTGGTGGGCCTGGATCCAGGCGCGGTCCGCGTTCGTGGTCCGGTCGTCGACCCAGGTGAACGGGCGGCCCTGTGCCCAGGCCACGGCGAGCGCGCCGGCCCGTGAGCCGGCTTGAGCCAGACCCGCAGTGGCTTCGCCGGCTTGTTCGGGAGGCCCTGTTCGCGGAGTCGGCGACGTTCTGCCACCTCCCACCGCAGGGTCATCAGTCGGTACGTCTGGTAGCCCGGGACGCCGGTACGGCTTCGCCGCGTACGGATTCAGCGTCCGTCCACGTCCGCCAGCAGCACTCGTCGCATCGAGTCCCCGCGGAGATCGTCCCCGTACGGCACCGGCCGGTCCGCAGCCAGCTCAGCGGGCTTTCCTGTGGTGCCCTACGCCGCCAGGGCAGTTGCGGACACCGGGGCTACGGTCGACGGTGTACTTGCGCGCGGCGCCTTCCCGGCCTTCTCCCCCGCTGACTGCCGGAACAGTTTCGAGGATCCGGCCGGACGATTTTCCGCGGAAAATTCCGTGGCCTCGGATGGTCGGCATCATCGGTGTCCAGACCGTCGAACCCGAGGACCGCGCGCATCCGGCGAACCCGACCGTGGAGCAGTGCCCGTAGTCCCGGCGATCATACGGATCCCGGTCCGACTGTTCGGTCCCGCCGGTGGCGTCGGGTCGTGGCGGAACACTCGTACGACAACATCACGATCGAGCTACCTGACTTCGGCGCGTCGGTTCGGAGACCTCCGAGGATGTTCTTCGGGGCCGACCCGGAGGACCGGAACTTGGCGGCGCACATCCTGTCCGCCGTCGGGGGGACCTGCTTCACCGCCACCGTCCGTCGCCCCGGCTCATGCGCTGCGGGCCCGACTGGAGGTCGCCGGCGACAGGAGTATCACCGTCACCGTGAACCAGCCCTGCGCAAGGGAGCCCCCGGGCCTGCTTGCTCCCGGCGAGTGGGCCACTGCCTTGCAGGGAAGACGAGTGGTGGTCCTTGTGAGCGGCGGCGGCGCTGTCTGCCACGGTGACCGTCGAGCGGTGGTGCAGGGGACGGGGAGCCAGACAGCGCCTGGCAGGACTCCGACCGCTTGCCGACGTCGAGGAGTTCCAGCCGTCGGACGGCGGTAGTGGTCTGCGCGTGAGCCTTGCCTCGACCCGGCGCAGGTCGGCACCGAATTCGTCTTCCCCACCGACCTCGCGGATCTGAACCTGCACGACCCGGACTGCTCCGTGTCTCCGGGAACGGGGCACGTCCTGATCCAGGACCATCGGAGCGGTCCGGAGGCAGGGACCTGCTGCACCGCTGACGCTGTCAGGCCGCATGCGCCGGGTCCCGCCGACGGCTCCGGATTTTCCGCGGAAAATTTCGTGCTCCGGAGAGCCCGCAGACAATCCAGCGGCACGGGCCGTCCACGGCGTGCCGTCTCGCGGCCGGACAGCCGCCCCCGAAGGCGACTTCCGGAGGGTCCGAATTTTCCGCGGAAAATCGGAGCCGGAGGAACCGAGGCCTGCCTGGGCGATGGGCCGGGCCACCGCGACGCAGGTCGGCTGTCGACAGCCCGGACCCTGTCCGCTCTCCCCCGTCGACGACTCCGCGGGACGGCGACCCGGCCGCAGGGTTCGTCTCCGGCGGCTCCGAATTTTCTGCGGAAAATTCTCCGACCGGCGCGATCACTCCCGGCGGACTCGGGCCGGCAGCGAGAGGTACGCCGGGTGTTCCGGCTTCCCTTCGATGTCCACCGGCATGCTGTCGAGAGAGCGGGCGCACTCCGCGTTCGGTTCGATGGTGAAGAAGCCGCTCGGGTCGTAGAAGTCGGCGAAGACCACCAGCCCGTTCTGCGGGCTGATCCGCCGATCACCACCGCACCCGCCACCGCAGACAGCGCGGGCGTGCCGCCCTGCGTCCCCGGCGCCGTCCGGTTCCCCGGGCGGGCGGGATGTCAGTGGCATCGGGGATGCTCGATGGCTGCTGCCATCAACCAGGGGGCCTTCAGATGTCGATCCGTATTGCCAGCCGTCGCCGCGCGATGGCGTCACTGACCGCCGCGTTCCCGGGCGCGGAGATCATCGACGTGACCTCCAAGGCACCGGATCCGTGGGTGAGATTGAGCCCGTTCTACCCGCACGGCGGTATCCCGGTCCCCTACAGCGACGGAGTGACCAGCCAGTCCGTGGAAGGGATCTGGCAAGCCCTCAAGGTCTTCCAGGACTCCGACGTCGACCCCGCGAAGCTCGGGGTCACCACGATGAAAGGCCTGAAGCGGACGGTTCGTCGATACGGCCCCGTCCAGGGCCACCGAAGCGGTCTGGACGGCGCCCGGCTGCTGCCCTACGAAACCGCTCGGCGCTGGATCTACCTGCCGGCCTACCGCTGGATCCTTGAGCATCGAGTCGCCGACCTGGTCGAGCTGCTCAGGAACAAGGACGACGTCGTACTCCTGGACTACACCACCAACGGGGACGTCACCGACCCCGCCAGCCCGCTCTCCCACGCCGCACTCATCCAGCTGTACATAGAAGGGCGCTGGCCCAGTGAGGACGACGGCGTTGAGGCTTCCCGCCGCATCAGCGGTCGAATGCCATGAGTGATCCGGCGTCGGGCGCGCGGGTTGTATAGGGGGGCCGATGGTCGAGCCACGAACGGCGCATGCCGAGCGACGCGCTGGAGGCCGGCCACCGTGCTGTGCCAGAGCCGGCTGAGGCCCGCCAATTTTCTGCGGAAAATTCTGCGACCCCGGCAGCTGTAGCGGCGTCGATGCTCCGCAGCGTCGCCTCGTCCTCCGTCTCCATACTCGTCGGCAGGTCGTCGGCAGGCGTGGATTTTCCGCGGAAAATTCCCGGCGCTGATCCCTGGGCCGGATCCGCTGCCCGGGCACCCGGATCTCGCGGTCACCGTCGGCGGACCTGCGCCGGCACGGCGAGGGACGCAGGTTCTCCGGCCTCTCCTCGAAGTCCACGGGGGTGTCGCTGGGGCAGTGGACGTACTCCGTGAAGGCGCTGACTTCGAGAAGGCCGCTCGCGTCGTATACGCGACGAAGACGCCGCTGCGGCCGGTGCCCGGCGTTGAGGTGCCTGGCGGCTGTGGTGCTGAGTACCGTCCTCCATAGCCCTGATCGTCCCCCGGGCCGGACGACTGCTGCACGAGTCGCCGTTCGGGCGCCGCGTGGCAACTCGTCGTCCCGCGCCTTTCGGCGCGGTCGTCAGGCGAGCATCTGGAGAGCCGTGTCGCGCAGCTGGTCGTCCAGGTGCTGTCGTCGGCCGGGTACCCAGGTGGCGTACTCGCTCATCAGGCGGCGTTCGCTGGTGGCCCAGTGCAGAAGCTGCGGATGCAGGTGCTGAGGGTAGGGCGGTCCGATCCGTCGGAGCGACTGGAGGGCGCGTACGCCCACGGGGCCGACGGGGTCGAGGAGCGCAGTCAGGACCGGGGTCATGAGGGACGGGTCGCCGGTGATGTTCATGTGGGCCTCGGCGGCGTGCGGCTGGTACTAGCTGTTGTCGTCGAGGTAGCGCTCGATCAGCGGCAGCGGCGGTGCGGCCGTTTCGCCGAGACGGGCCGCCTCCTCCAGATGCCGCCCGGTGTCGGTGAGCCGACCTTCCAGCAAGCGCAGGGCGGGCTCAGGGTCGGCACCGAGGCGGGCGGCGGTCACGGCCCCGCGCCGACGGCGAGGGTGTCGTCGTCGGTGCGCGCGACAGCCTCCAGAAGGTCGAGGAGCCCGGCGCCGTGGATGGCCCGGTCGCCGAAGCGGTGCAGGAGCGTCGGGGTGGGGCGGCGGTGCAACAGGTGGATGAGGTCGAGCAGGTGGGTGCGGGCGGCCTCGGGGGAGAGGGCCGGGTAGAGCTTGTCCAGACCGCGGCCGTTGGGGTGGCGCAGGGCGAGGCGCTGGTGGTCGGGGTGCTGGGTGCGGGCGGCGGGGGCGGCCAGTGCCCCCGGGCAAGGGGCGGGGACATCGGTCAGCAGGCGCTCGTCCCCGAGGTGGCCGAGCAGCTCCTGGGCCTGTCCTTCGGAGAGTGCGTGGGGGAGGAGGCGCTCGCCGAGTGCCGGGTCGGGGTGGGAGGCGCCCGGCAGCCATTTGGCGATGGCATCGAGGAGGACGAACAGGTCCCAGCGGGAGTGTTCGTGCGCCAGAGCGGCGGTGAGCAGGCCGATGGTCTCGTTCTCGCGGTCGCGCCAGACCGCGGAGAGCCGCTGGGCGCGACGTGAACCGGAACTCTAGGCACCACCGCTGACAGCCGGTGGGACACGGCGCCCGACCACAGCCCGCCGCATGGGCACCCGCACCTCGCGGCTCACCGATTTTCCGCAGAAAATCGGTCGGGCTCGCACCGGCCGGATCCGGATCCAGCCAGCGCGGGGGAGCGGAGAAGGACAAGCGTCCGAACCAGCAATGCTTCTTACGGTATCTGCCGAGCCCACGTCCAAGTCGGTGGTGACCACTGGCTGTAGTGCCGATGTTCGGAAGGGGATGCCGACATGGTGAACGTCGAAGTGCCAGGACCTGAGCCGGACTGGGAGACGGCCCCGTCCTATCAGGGCGGCAAGCGCAAACCTGCGTTCCAACAGAGCGCGTGGGAGTTCGCCACCGGCTCGTTCCGCATCGTCGCGGGATTGCAGCCGCCGCTTGACGCACTCGCGGCGCGGTTGCGGCTGACCGTCGAACGGACCTGGGAGGACCTCGGCTACGTGAACGCGGCCATGTTCCGGGTCAAGGGGATCGGCTTCGCCCTGAGCGAGTTCGAAGGAGGGGGCTCTCCGCACACGGCCGTCTGACTGGGCCGCTCGTCGGATGACGTGGAAGCGGTGCTCGACACCTTGCCCGGCGCCTCGGCATCGGCCGCCAGGCACTGGCGTTCAGCGGCGCCGCGGAGACCGGCTTCGAGAACTGCAAGGGTTGGCGAAGGTAGTACCGCCGGTACCGCCGATTCTCAGCGGTGATCGCCGTTTCGCTGCCGCTCGGTACTTCGCGCCTAATGGCTTGAACACAAACAACATCGGTAGACATGGCATAGACAATTCTCTGACCTCGGTCGCCGTTCACCACTCCCTGCGCCCCGCAGGCGACGCCACTCCCACCTGGCGTCGTGTCATAGGACTCTGGGAGGCTGTGCCCCGTGATCGATCCCCACGCACCGGCATCCGCCCGGTGGTCGCTTCGGTGGCGGGAAGCGGTGATAGAGCCAGACCGAGTAGGCGATCACCTTGGCCGGGAAGCGGTAGCCCTTGCACGACAGAGCGGTGGTGCCCACGAGCAGGGCCCTCCGACGACAAGAACCGTGATCATCCCACGGCACCGAAGAGCCCTGCGTTCAACGTAAGAGCGCCTGACCGCTTGCCAAATGATCTCAATGCCTGGCAGGTTTCTGCCACTCGATCTCGATCGGTGGTGGTGGGGGAGCGGTGGCTCAATCCATCGTCGGCTGACGATGGGCCAGCTCGCCCCTCCGCCACCACGATCGCCGAGATCGGTGGCCTGGCCGTGGCGCGGGTTCGGGAACGCGGCGCTCACGGTCGGCCCGATGGACGCCGACGTGTGCCGCTCGGCTGCGGTGCGATGTGTCACTGATGACCCGCCAGGTCGTGACGCTGGTGAGGGAACGTGGTTTCGACGTCGGGCCGACATCCGCGAGGCCCGGTGCCTCGCGAGACGGCGACAGCAGAGCGCTCCCGGAGCTCCTGGCGCACGCCCGCTCACAACCGCTCGGCTCGCGAGCGGGCATCACCCTTTCAGCTGGTATATCCGTCTTGCGAGGGGGCCCTACCTTGGCGGTGGCACATCCCACTGGCATCTGTATGGGAGGCATCATGCCAGCACTGCGTACCGGCCTTACCGCTCTCACCGCCGCCGTGCTCATGGGCGCTACGACCGTGGTGACCCAGACCAGCGTCACCGCGGCTTCGGCGGCGCCTGCGGCGGTCCGAGGAATCGCCCACCTCAACACGGTGGTCGACCTGCCGCCCGGCGTGTGGACCGACACCCCGCTGGAGGTCACCCTTCCCCGGGCCGGGACCTACGAACTCGACGCGAATGTCCGCCGCCGTCTCGCGGGCGTTCCCCCGGTCAACACGTACATCACCGCTCGGCTGTGGGATGTCACGTCGAACACCGCCGTCGCGGAGAGCGAGCGGCTCGTCTACCAGGTCATCGACCTGAACCCCGGCAACGCCCAGGCCGGCGGCAACGCGACCGCACCGATCAGCGAGCTGATCCACGTGAACAGGCCGACCACGATCCGGCTGCAGGGCATCCGAACCGACGCGGTCGGAACGGCGGTCGTCGCCCAGATCTACGACGACAGCGTCGGCCACACGTCTCTGCGCTACGAACGGGTCCGCCCCTGAGATTCGAACGGGAGGCCCGAGGAACGTCTGCTGCGTAAGGGCGTCTGAGGAGCATGAAGCTCCCGCGAGCCGTCCCCTGGACCATCAGGCCAGGGGACGGAGCCCTGAGGCAGGAGTGATCCCGGCGTGATCTTCTCTCGGTCGGAGATCCCGGTGCGACTGCTCGGTGAGATGTCCGCGCGTGATCAGCGCGGCCGGAGTGTGGGTGGACCGCCCCGGCCGCTCGATTGTCCCCGAAGACGGCTGGGCCGACCTCGACACCCGTTCGCCCGGTGCGCGGGCGCGGGCAGACTGTTCGGCACCGCGGTGGCGGAACTTGCCCACAAGCTGGGCAAGCGCGAACACATTGCGCCAGCGAGAACCACGATTTCGAGACAATCCAATGACCGCGAGGTGCTGCCGCTGCCCGTTACTGGACGAGCTGGACACCTTCCCGGCCGAGGCGGCGGAGCGGGCCAGGCTCGACGTCACCGAGCTGCAAGTGACCCCTGACCAGGGGCAGCATCCGGTGGTGCTGGCCGATCGGGTGGTCAAGCGGCGGCTGCCCGCGACTTGCCGGGGCCGGCCGACCAGCCCCGGAACCAGGCTGCGGCCCGACGCCGCCATGTCCGAATCGGCCGAGCCGCTGCCCTACGACGCGCCCCAAGCAGAAACGATCACTTGGGGGAAGTCATGTCCTTTCGGGGTAGATTGACGTCACGTCAGCATCGTTGGCCGGTCGCGGCGGTGGCCGCCGCGCTCACCACCGCCACGATCTTCACCGCCACGGGTGGCGCCGCCGAGGCCGCCGCTACCCCGCCCGGCGGGCTACCGGGCTTCAAGGACGGCTACGCGATCAGCGACGGCCCGCGGATCCACTACACGGTGGCCGGGCACGGCCCGGCACTGGTGCTGCTGCACGGCTGGCCGGAGACCCTGCAAGCGTGGGACCAGGTGGCACCCGCGCTGACCAAGGACCACATCGTGATCGCGGTCGACCTTCGCGGTCTGGGCCACTCGCAGCGCTCCGACAGCGATGCCTACGGCAGCTACACGCCTCTCACCCTGGCCTCGGACGTGCACGCCGTGGTGGACCAGCTCGGCTTCGGCAACGCCGAGGTCTCGGTGGCCGGCCACGACATCGGCGGCGGGGTGGCGCTGGCCTACGCCGCCGCGTACCGCGACCAGGTGAGCCACCTGGCGATCCTGGAGGCCCCGCCGACCACCTGGTACCTGCAACTGGTGGCCGACAAGCCCAACTTCCTGTGGTGGGACTCCTTCGTCAACGGCCAGAAGATCGGAGTGGCGGAGCAGCTGGTGGCGGGCAAGGAGGAGATCTTCTACGGCTCGGTCTACAACAACGGCGGCCCGGGCGGAGCGCCGAGCGCTAAGAACCAGAAGGAGTACATCGCCGCCTACAGCCGGCCCGGCGCCACTCGCTCGGGCTTCGACTTCTTCCGCCAGCAGGACACGGGCGAGAAGGAGGTGCAGGCGCTGCTCAACAACAACCCGCTGACCATGCCGGTACTCGGCGTCGGCGGCCAGAACAGCATGGGCGAGTCGATCGGCACGGAGATGAAGAACGTTTCCACGAACGTGACCACCTCGGTGGTGCCGAACGCCAACCACTGGGTGCTGGAGGAGGACCCGCAGTTCGTCATCGACCAGCTGCAGCAGTTGCTGGCCCGCTGACCGAAGCGCGCCGTGGCCGGTGCCGGGGGCCGGCACCGGCCACACACGTACCGACACCGTGGGACAGCCCGAGCAGTGGAACCGTCGAGGCACATGACGTGCCGTGCGGGTCCGCCAGGACCAGGACGAACACCGGTCACACGGGTGTTCGCGTGGTTTGTTCCGCTGTGCCGATCCACCGCGGCGAAGAACGCCGAGATCCTGATCCTGCGGCACGAGGCCGCGGTGCTGCGTCGCCAGATCGCCTCGCCGAAGCCCGGCTGGCCTGACCGGGCGCTGCTGGCCGCGCTCGCCTCGGACCCGCACCGCGCCGTCATCCCGCGCGCCGAGAATGGGCCGCCTTCCGCAACTACTCCCGAGCCGTCGCCGACGCGGTCCGCGAGCTCGCCACCGCCTGAGACCACCAGGCGGGCTGAGCGGCGACGGACGGAGCCACGGTGAAGACCCGGCACGACCTGATCGACGAGCGTCAGGGAACGCGATTCGCACCGCCGCTTCGCGAGGGGATCGTCCCTCCGTGGTACACGGCATAGGTGAGGAGGAAGCCCTCCTCACCGTGATCAACATACAACGCAGCGGGGGCCTTGCCGCAAGGCCCCGGTGATACCGCAGAATCGTCGCTCGCAGCCGGAGCCTCGGCTGGAACCAATGGAATTGGGGGGCGCTATATGCGCGTGTTGCTGTCGACGTACGGTTCGCGGGGGGACGTCGAACCGCTGGTGGCACTCGCGGTGCAGTTGCGGGCGCTGGGAGCGGAGGTGCGGGTGTGCGCGCCGCCGGACGAGGACTTCGTGGAGCTGCTGGCCCGGGTCGGGCTGCCGGTGGTGCCGGTCGGCCGTCCGATGCGCTCGATGGTGCGGCCGTCGTCGGCGGCGGAGGCGGGTCGGCGGGTTGCCGAGTACGCCGCGCAGTTCGACGCGGTGGCCGCGGCGGCCGAGGGGTGTGACGTGCTCCTGGCGTCCGGACTCGCGCACTTCGCCTCGCGGTCGGTGGCGGAGAAGCTGGGCATCCCCTACGTGTACGCGACCTTCTGCTCGTTCCTGCTGCCGACGCCGCACCACGCGCCGCCGGCGGCACTGCTGCCGGGCCAGTCGCTCCCGGCGGAGGTGACCGACAACCGGACGCTGTGGGACCTGAACGCGCAGCTCTTCAACACGCTGCACGGCGAGGCGCTCAACGCGCACCGGGCGTCGGTCGGCCTGCCACCGGTGGACAGCGTGCGCGACTTCGTTCTCACCGACCGGCCGTGGCTGGCGTCGGACCCGGTACTGGACCCGTGGCAGGAGACGGCGGAGCTCGGCGTCGTGCACACCGGCGTGTGGATCCTGCCGGACGACCGGCCGTTGCCGGATGACCTGGTGGCGTTCCTGGACGCCGGCGCACCGCCGGTGTTCGTCGGGCTCGGCAGTAGCCGCCGCGTCTCGCAGGACGTCGCCCGGGTGGCCATCGAGGCGGTCCGCGCGCAGGGCCGCCGCGTCCTCGTCGGGCGCGGGTGGGCGGACCTGGCCCTGATCGACGACCGGGACGACTGCTTCGTCGTCGGCGAGGTCAACCACCAGGCGCTGTTCCCCCGGGTGGCCGCCGTCGTGCACCACGGCGGTGCGGGCACGACCACGACGGCCGCGCGGGCCGGCGTTCCCCAGGTGGTGGTGCCGCAGGCAGCGGACCAGCCGTACTGGGCAGGCCGGGTGGCCGACCTGGGCATCGGCGCGTCAGTCGATGCTCCGACCCCGACCGTCGAGTCCCTGTCGGCCGCGCTCGGCATGGCGCTGACCCCTGAGACCCGAGCCCGGGCGACCGCCGTGGCCGGCACGATCCGCACCGACGGGGCGGCGGTGGCCGCGAAGCTGCTGCTCGATGCGGCGGGCGAAGCGCGGCCGCCGGCGTCCGCCTGAACCGTGCGGGGCGTCGAACCCGTCAGCGGTCCCGGAGACGGACCCGACTCCGTCAACCTTCGCTGAGAACCGCTCAACCAACGGTGAGACGGGACACCCGCTCCCGCCGTCTCAAGCTCGACGAGGCCGCGAGCGCCCACGTGACCGTCCAGCCCGGCGACGTCGAGCTGGGCGGCCCCGCGCAGATCAGCACCGTAAGGGGCGACATCCGGATCGCCGAGGCCGTGCGCGGCACGGTCGTGCTGCGCACCTAGTTTGGCGCGGTGTCGGTCGGTGCCGCCCGCGGCGCCGCCGCCGGTCTGAACATCCACGCCACCATCGCCCACGGCGACATCACCACCTGCGGCCTGTGAAGTGCCCGCGGTGCGGCCGCGCTCGAAACCGCGGCCGCACCTCCTACGGCGCGCTGCTTCGCACGGTCATCGGCCACGGCATCGAGACCCATCGGGAGCTGCCCGCCGGCTGGCAGGCCACCGGCTTCGCCGGCACCGAGGAGGAGCGCCTCGCACACATCGCCGACGTGTGGACGGACCTGCGCCCGCGCTCGCCGCGTGTCGCCGGTTCGTCAACCCCCGGCCCGTTCTTGGCGTTCTGGCCGGCGTGCTGCCTTTGAGAGGTGACCGGTCCCGGCCGCTGACCTGTGCGACGTGACTGACATACTCACTCACCTGGGCGGTTGTCGAGACGGAGGAGCGCGGGGATGGTCTTGCACACACAGGAATGGGTCCTCGTCTGGCTGAATGTCGGTCTTGAGGTTGCCGGATTCTGGATGGCAACGCGGCCTGAAACCGTGGGCCCGCTGCGACGTCGTCTGGTTGCCGGCGTGATCGGTTTCGGTTCCGCAGGCTTCCTTCTTGCGAACGTGCCTCGCCTCCTGGGCTGGCCGCATGGCGTCGTGATGACCCTGGACACCCTGGCGTTCGTGCCGTTCGCCGCCGCGCTCGCTGCCGCCGTCCGGGCCTGGCAGCACGCCACGAAGTTCCGCCGGGTCGCCAAGCACTGACGGAGCCGGGTCCACTCACGCCGGCGGTCTGTCGGGGACGCCTGCGGACACGACCTGGTGACCGCTGTGCGTGGGGGCGGGTCGGCTCTGCTTCGAGCACTGGCTCGCGTCTTGCTCCCGATCTGCTTAGCCCGAAATCGAACGAGGCGATCCGGCCCGGCACCCGCGTCACCGTCACCTGCGGCACCGCGGACACCAACGTGCCCTGCGCGACCACGACGCCGCTGCTCGCCGCGCTGGCCGCTGCTCGCCGCGCTGGCCGCTGCTCGCCGCGCTGGCCGCTGCTCGCCGCGCTGGCCGCTGCTCGCCGCGCTGGCCGCTGCTCGCTCGCTGGCCGCTGCTCGCTGCGCTCGCTGCGCTCGCTGCGCTCGCTGCGCTCGCTGCGCTCGCTGCGCTCGCTGCGCTCGCTGCGCTCGCTGCGCTCGCTGCGCTCGCTGCGCTCGCT
>NZ_JBVHHW010000033.1:0-542 GCF_055560875.1 Kitasatospora sp. NPDC023118 | reverse complement strand
CCGCGCTCGCTGCGCTCGCTGCGCTCGCCGCGCTCGCCGCGCTCGCCCGCACGCCACCGGCCCGGGCCTGCGCACCCTGGACGGCGACCAGGAGCCCGCCGTCCCCGTCCCCGCACGCCGGCGCCCACCGCCGCGGTCGCCCTGGTCGCTTCGGTCGCTGCTGCCTTGGCCGCCGGGGTCGCCCACCCCGCCTCGGCGGCTGGTGCGGACCCGCCCCGGCTGCCTCGGTCCCCGCCGCTGTCCCGGTCGCTGACGTCGACCAGGCCGATGCTGGGCAACCGCGGTGCCATTCTCTCGGGCCCCGACGGCACGGGGGCCTCGGCGAGCGCCGGGGTGGCGTCGTGCCGGATTGGCCGGGGGCGTAAGCCCACGGGCCGACGTCGCGCACGAGGTTTCGCCGTCGGGCCGATGCCGGGAGGGTGCCGGCCACGGCACGGTGGTCCCATGGTTCACCATTTGATCTCCCAGGATGCCCCGGCCTTCAGGCCGGGGAGGAATGGGTTCTTGGCTCGGAGCCGCGAAGCGGCGGAGCGAGCTTCGGA
>NZ_JBVHHW010000032.1:28155-79045 GCF_055560875.1 Kitasatospora sp. NPDC023118 | reverse complement strand
GACGGGTCAGCGTCCTGTGGGCCCTCCTGCGCGACAACCGGGTCTTCACCCCCGATCCGGCCGCGCAGACGGCTTGACTCAATCATTGAGACTCCCCGTTTGTAGTGGCGCCCGACGGCCGACGGCCTCACGGGCGAAGCGGTACAGGTGGGCGAACACGAAGGCGGCGAAGGCGAAGCCGGTGACGAAGAAGCCCAGCGGGTACGGCTGGTAGTACGCCGCGATCAGCCCGGCCCAGCACGCCGCCAGCCCGATGGCCACGGACAGCAGCAGGCTCAGTCCCGGCCGGGCGGTGAGCTGTTGGGCGGTCGCCGGCGGTATCACCATCAGCGCGAACACCAGCAGCGTGCCGGTGATCTGGCTCGCCTCGGCGGTCGCCGCGCCCAGCAGCACCAGGAACAGCGTGCCCAGCAGGCGCACCGGCACGCCTCGTCCGGCCGCCACCTCGGGGTCGACCGAGGCGAACAGCAGCGGCCGTCCGATCACCGCCAGCACGGCCAGCACCACCGCGCCGACCACGGCGAGGACCACGACCTGGCCGGTGGTGATGCCCAGGAAGTCGCCGAACAGCAGCGCCGTCGGCCCCTCCAGCAGACCCTTGTACAGGCTGATGAACAGGTACCCGCAGGCCAGCGCGAACGCCTGCACCGTACCGGTGACCGCCGACTCCTCCGCCCCGCTCTCCCGCCCCTTGCGCCGCAGCGCTGCTATCACCAGGGCAGCGGCGACACAGAACCCGAAGTAGCCGAGCGAGGCGCTGAAACCCAGCAGGACCGCCAAGGAGGCGCCGGGGAAGGCCGCGACCGACAGCGTGTGCCCGGCGAACGTCTGCCGGCGCAGCACCATGAACCAGCCGACGACCGCGCACACCACGGCCACGACCAGGCCGGCCCGGAAGGCGTTCACCATGTACAGGTAGGACCACATGTCCTGGAAATCGGCGATCGGATTCCAGCTGAAGACCGGCGAGGTCGCGTCAGATGCCAGCAGCATGGCCGCCACCGTTCCCGTGCCGGTCGGTGTGGACGGCCGGGGCCTCCGGCTGACCGACGACCACCAGCCGCCCGTCGCTGGTCTCCAGCACCTCCACAGGTGTGCGGTACAGGCGGGTCAGCGTCTCGGAGGTGATCACCTCGGCCGGGATGCCGGACACCGCGCCGCCCTCGGCGATGTACACCACCCGGTCCAGGTGGTGGAGTATCGGGTTGACGTCGTGCGCGACCATGACCACCGACACCTGTTCCAGGTGGCAGATCTTGCCCAGCAGGCATGCGATCGCCGCCTGGTTGGTCAGGTCCAGGCTGTCCAGCGGCTCGTCCAGCAGCAGCACTCGGGGACGGCGGACCAGCGCCTGCGCGATCAGCAGCCGCTGTTGCTCGCCGCCCGAGCACTGCCCGATCGGCCGGTGCGCGTACTTCGATGCGCCCACCAACTCGATGACCTCCATCACGCGTTCACGAGCGGCCAGGCGCTTCGCGCGGTTCAGGAACGGGACGGGTATCCCCCACGAATCCCCGTCCAGCCCAAGCCGCACCACGTCGAGACCGCGGATGCGCACGCTCGCGTCGAAGTGCCGCCGCTGCGGCAGGTAGCCGACGGCGGCGTTGCGCTCGCCGGGCGCCGCGCCGAGCACGCGCACCTCGCCGGCCGCGGCCGGGAGGATGCCCAGCAGGACCTTGACCATGGTCGACTTCCCGACCCCGTTGGGGCCGAGGACGGCGGTGAACTCCCCGGCCCCCACGGTCAGATCGACACCCGACCACAGGGTCCGCCCGCCCACGCGCACAGCGGCCCCGCGCAGCGACAGCACCGGCTCCCCGCCGGGCGCGGTGCGCTCCATCTCCGTACGGACCTCCTCGGTCGGGTGGATGCTCATGCGCCCGTCTCGCTCCGCTCGCCAGGGGCATTCGCCGATGCGCACCTCTTGATGGTGAGCTCGCTTCGCTCGCTCACTTGCCCGTCGCCTGCTTCAGCGCGTCGGCGATGCCCTGGAGTTCCTGGGTCTGCCAGTCCTGGAAGGTGGCGTTCGCCGGGGTGAGGGTCTCGGTGACCTGGGCGACCGGGATGCCCTGCGCCTTGGCGGCGTTGACCTGGGCCACGACATCGGGGTTGGAGTTCTGGGAGTTGTAGACGTAGATCTTGATCTGCTTGCCGGCGATCTGCTGGTCGATGGCGGCCTTGTCGGCGGCGGTGGGGTCGGTGCCCTCGCTCTCCGCGTCCAGGAAGGTCTCGGGGGTGAGCATCTTGAGGCCGACGCTGTCGGCGAGCGGGGTGACGATCGACTCCGAGGCGCCGATCGGGGTACCGGCGTACTTGGCCTTGATGTCGGCTTCCAGCTGGGTGTACTTGGCCAGGGTCTGGGTGGTGAAGGTCTGCTTCTGGGTGTCGAAGTAGGCCGCGTCGGCCGGGTCTATCTTCTTGTAGTCGGCGGTGATCTGGTCGATGACCTTGGTGACGCTCTCCGCCGAGTACCACTGGTGCGGGTTGTCGCCCTCCTTCTTGCCCAGCAGGTCGCCGACCTTCAGCGCGGTCCGGCCCTGCGCCGGGTTCGCGGACAGCAGCTTGTCCGACCACGCGTCGTAGCCGATCCCGTTGCTGATCACGTAGTCCGCGCCCGCGATCGTGCGGCCGTCGGCGGCGGTCGGCTCGTAGGAGTGCGGGTCGGTGTCCGGGTTGGTGATGATGCTGGTCACCTTCACGTGGTCCCCGCCAAGCTGGGTGGCGATCGAGCCCCAGAAGTTCTCCGCCGCGGTGACCTGGATCACCTTCGAGCCGCCGCCGGCACCGCTCGAACCGGCGGACGCGGTCTTCGCCGGGGAGGTGGTCGAGCAGGCGGTGGTCGTGGCGAGTGCGGCGACGGCAGCGGCGCCGAGAACGGCTCTGAGGGGCTTGCGGCGGGACGGGGCGGTGCTCATGGCGGACTACTCCTCGCATACCTGCCGACCCTGCCCCGTGGGCAGGGTCCGGCGCTGGTGGACACCGCACACCCTAGGTGGAAACGATTTTCACAACCAGCCCCGCCAGGGCCGAGATGGAAATCATTACCAAAGCTTGGCGTACTCCAGGACCGAGAGTGACCGCCGAGGCCGGGCCGCGTCACCGCATGTCCCGGAGTGGCGCGGAGGTACCCGGAGCGAGCGACATCCGCAGGCTTATTGAAAAGCATTATCGTTTCATTCTAGGATCGCGTGCATCGACATGCCTGGAGTGAGGACGCCGTGACGTTTCATCAGATAGACCGCCGTGCCCTGCTGCGCGGCGCCGGAGCCGGGCTCGGAACCCTGCTGGCCGGCGGACTGCTGGCCGCCTGCGGGAGCGGCGGCGGCAAGGCCCCGCAGCTCGCCACGAGCAGCGGACCGTCGATGGCCCCACGCAAGGGCGGACGGCTGCGCGCCGCGTTCGCGGGCTCCGCCGCCGAGTCCACCAACGTGCTCCAGGCCACCAACAGCGCCGTCGACTACGTCCGGGCCCGGCTGGTCTGGGACACCCTCGGCGAGATCGACGCCAGCAAGCCGGTGTGGCGCCTCGCCGAGTCCGTCGAGCCCAACGCCGACGCCACCAGGTGGACCGTCCGCGTCCGCGACGGCGTCACCTTCAGCGACGGCCGCAAACTCACCGCCGAGGACGTGCTGTTCAGCCTGCGTACCCTGGCCGGCAACCCGACCACCCAGGCCGGCCTGCTGGCCGGGCTCGACCCGGCCGCCAGCGCGGTGCGCGACCCGCGCACCGTCGAGCTGGCCCTCAAGTCCCCCGACGGCTTCTTCGACCTCGCGCTCGCCCAGTCCATCTTCGTCATCCCGAACGGCACCACCGACTTCGAGCACGCCGTCGGCTCCGGCCCGTTCGTCCTCAAGAACTGGACCCGAGGCGCGAGCAGCCTGCTCACCGCGCGCACCGACTACTGGGGCGCGGCGCTCGGCGGCGGGCCCTACCTGGACGAGATCGAGCTGTCGTCGGTCGCCGACGCGGGCGCCCGGATCAACGGGCTCAAGGCCGGCCAGTTCGACTACGCCGGCGGGATCACCCTCACCGCCGCCCGCGCCGAGGCCAGGAACCCCGACGTGCGGGTGGTCACCGCGCCGCAGGAGCTGTGGAGCGACCTCGCGCTCACCATGAACCTCGGCCTCCAGCCGTTCGACAAGCCCGCCGTGCTCCAGGCGGTGCGCTACGCGATCGACCGGGAGGCGATGGTCCGCACCGTCACCCTCGGCTACGGCGAGGTCGCCGACGACGCGCTGGGCCGTCACCAGTCCTGGTACGACAGCTCGTTGCCGCGCCGGGCGTACGACCCCGAGAAGGCGAAGAAGGCGCTGGCCGACGCCGGGCTCTCGGACGTCAAACTGTCCGTGCGCACCAGCGACTACGAGTACGGCACCCTGGAGAGCGCCACCGCCTTCGTCCAGCAGGCGCAGGCCGCCGGGCTCGCGGTGGGCGTCGACAAGATCCCGGCCGCCGACTACTACACCGACTTCAAGGCACTGCTCAGCACCCCGCTGCAGACCAACCTCTACCACGCGATGCCGCTGCCGCTGCAGCTGTCGTTCTTCTACGGCTCCAAAGCGTCCTACCCGTTCACCGGGCCCGCCGGCCCCACCCTGGACGGGCTGCTGACGGCGATGCACGCGGCCGTCGGCGACGACGCCAAGCGGACCAAGGCCGTGCAGGACGTCCAGCACTACCTCTACGACCAGGGCGGCGACGCCGTCTTCGCGCGGATCCCCCCGGTCGCGGCGGCGAAGCCGACCGTTCAGGGCGTCAAGGCGCTCGGGTCCTTCGACTACCCGTGCCTGCGCGACGCGTTCCTCTCCTCGTGATCCGCTGGTTGCGCCGGCTCGGTGCGGCGGCCGTGACCCTGCTGGCGGCGTCGGTCCTGGTGTTCACCGCCACCGCGCTCGCCCCCGGGGACGCGGCCTCCGCCCGGCTGGCCGGCCGGGCCGGGCCCGAGCAGGTCGCCGCGCTCCGGCACCAGCTCGGCCTCGACCAGCCGTCCTGGGCCCGCTACCTGCACTGGCTCTGGCACGCCCTCCACGGCGACCTCGGCACCTCCTACGCCAACGGGGTGCCGGTCTCCCGGCTGGTCACCGAGCGGGCGGGCAACTCGCTGCTGCTCGGCGCGGTGACCGCGCTGCTGCTCGTGCCGCTGGCGATCGCGCTCGGGCTGTGGGCGGGGCTGCGGGCCGGGCGGCTCACCGACCGGGTGCTCTCGATCGGCACGCTCACCCTGGTCAGCCTGCCGGAGTTCGTCGTCGGCACGTTGCTGGTGCTGTTGTTCGCGGTGGGCCTCGGCTGGCTGCCCGCCGTCTCGGTTCCGGCGGCCGGCGAAAGCCCCTTCTCCCAGCCGGAGTTGCTCGTCCTGCCGGTGCTCACCCTGCTCTCGGTCAGCCTGGCGCAGAACGTCCGGCTGGTCCGCTCCGGGGTGGCGGAGGCGGCCGGCTCGGACGCGGTGCTCGCCGCCCGGCTCGGCGGGGTGCCGGAGCACCGCGTGGTGTTGCGCTGGATCCTGCCGGCCGCCGTCGTGCCGGCCGTTCCGGTGCTCGCCCGCTACCTCGCCTACCTGCTCGGCGGCACGCTGGTCGCCGAGAGCCTGTTCGGCTACCCCGGGCTGGCCGCGGCCTTGGTCAACGCCACCGCCTCCCGCGACACCCCGGTGGTGCTCGGCATCGCACTGCTGGTCGCCACGCTCACCGTCGCCCTCAACCTGCTGGCGGACGCCCTCGCCACCATGCTCAACCCGGCTGCCAGGAGAACGAATTGACCCCCCATGTCAACCCGGCTCCATCGAAGCGGCGGCGGCTGCGGACGGCACTCTCCGGGACCGTCCTGGCCGCCGCCGTACTGCTCGCCCTGGCCGGCCCGGCCCTCGCCCCGCACGGCCCCGGCGAGGTGCTCGACATGCCGTACGGGCCGGCCGGCGGCGCCGCCCCGCTGGGCACCGACCATCTCGGCGCGGACGTCCTCAGCCGCTTCCTCGACGGCGGACGCTCCCTGGTCATGCTGTCGCTGGGCGCGCTCGCCGTCGCCTACCTGGCCGGCGGCGCGGTCGGCATGACGGCCGCGCTGCGCGGCGGGCGGGTGGACGCCTGGATCCTGCGGGCGGCGGACGTACTGCTCAGCCTGCCCGGATTCCTGCTGCTCAGCGTCACCGTGGTGGCCACCGGGCGGGGCGCCCTCGGGGTGGGGGCCGCCGCGGCCGTCGTCCTGTTCCCCGAGATCATCCGGGTGGTCCGGGCGACCGCGCTGCAGGCGCTGCAACACGATTACGTGGAGGCCGCGTTGGCGCGCGGCGAGCGCACTTGGTACGTCCTGGCACGGGAGGTGCTGCCCAACGCGGCGCCGGTGCTGGCCGCGGACGCGGGGGTGCGGTTCGTCGGGGCGGTGTTCATCGTCTCCACCGCCTCGTTCCTCGGGTACGGGGCACAGCCTCCGGCGGCGGACTGGGGGTTGATGATCCTGGAGAACCGCGACGGGCTTGCCCTCCAGCCGCTCGCGGTCGCCGTTCCGGCGGTCGGCATCCTGGTGCTGCTGCTGAGCGCCAACCTGCTGGTGGACAGCGCCTTTCCGGCCGCTGCTCGGCGAACTCGCCCCGCGAGTAGCACAGTTGCGGCATCCGACCACAAGTCGGTGCTCGCGGTCCGGGAGTTGACCGTACGGACGTCGGCCGGCGCCGTCGTCCTGGACAGCGTCGACCTGGACCTCGCGCCGGGCCACATCCTGGCCCTGGTCGGCGCCTCCGGCAGCGGCAAGACCACCCTCGCGCTCGCCGCCCTCGGCGAGATCCGCCCGGGGCTGGTCGTCGAAGGCGGCTCGGTCCACCTCGCCGGCGAGCCCGTCCTCGGCCTGCCCGACCGGACGCTGCGCCGCCTGCGCAGCCGGCACTCCGGGTACGTCCCGCAGGACCCGCGCACCTCCCTGGCGCCCACGCTGCGGGTCGCCGACCAGATCGGCGAGTTCCTGCGGGCCCGGGCGGTACCGAAGGCCGAACGGTCCGAACGGATGCGCGCCGCCCTGCGGTCGGCCCGGCTGCCGGACGACCCGGCCTTCCTGCGGCGGCTGCCGCACCAGCTCTCCGGCGGCCAGCGGCAACGGGTGGCGCTGGCCGCCGCGCTCGCCCACCGGCCGGACCTGCTGGTGCTCGACGAGCCGACCAGCGCTCTCGACCCGGCCACCGCGAGCGCCCTGCTCGCCGACGTACGGCGGCTTCGGGCCGACGGCGGACCGGCCGTGCTGCTGGTGGCCCACGACCTCGCGCAGGTGGCCGAGGTCGCCGACGAGGTCGCGGTCCTGGACGGCGGGCGGGTGGTCGAACGCGGCCCGGTCGGTGAGGTGCTGGCACGGCCCGCGAGCGCGGCGGGACGGCGGCTGGTCGAAGCGGTCCGGGTCACCGCGCTGCCCAAGGCGGTGGCCGCCTCCGGTGCTCCCGTCCTGGAGTTGACGGGCCTGGTCGCCCGGCGTGGTGGCACCACCGTCCTCGACGGCATCGACCTCGCGCTCGCCCCCGGCGGCTGCCTGAGCGTGGTCGGCCCGTCCGGTGGCGGCAAGACCACCCTGCTGCGCTGCCTCACCGGGCTGCACGCCGACTGGACCGGCACCCTGCGGCTCGGCGGCGAGCCGGTCGCGCCCGGGGTGCGGGCCCGGGGGCGGGCCCAGCTGCGCCGCCTCCAACTCGTCCCGCAGGACCCGCAGGACTCGCTCAACCCCCGCCACCGGGTCGGCGCGGCCGTCGCCCGCCCGCTGCGGCTGTACCGGCCCGAACTGGACGCGGTGGGCGTCCGGGCCGAGGTGCACCGCCTGCTGGACCGTGTCGGCCTGACGCCCGAGCACGCCGAGCGGCTCCCGTCCGGACTCTCCGGCGGGCAGCGCCAGCGGGTCGCGCTGGCCCGTGCCCTGGCGGCCGGGCCGGACGTGCTGCTCTGCGACGAGGCCACCAGCGCCCTCGACCCGCCGACCGCCGCCACCGTGCTCGCCCTGCTCGACGAGCTGCGGCGGGAGCTGGGCGTCGCACTGGTCGTCGTCACCCACGACCTGACCGTGCCCGCACGGCTGGGCGGTCACCTCGCGGTGCTGGCCGAGGGTGCGATCCGGGAGGCGGGGACGGTCGAGCGGGTGCTCGCCGCCCCGGCCGACCCGGTCACCGCCGCTCTGCTGGCCGCCGCCCCCGGTCTGCCCGCTCTTGTCTCCGACTCCTGAGGATCCCGTGCCATGACCACCACCCGCTGGCTGCGCCGCCCGCAGCCGCGACCGGCCGCCGCGGTCCGGCTGTTCTGTCTCCCGCACGCCGGCGGCTCGGCCGGCCTCTACCGCTCCTGGGCCCCGCTCCTGCCGCCCGACGTCGAGCTGCTGACGGTCCGCCTGCCCGGTCGCGAGGACCGGCTCGACGAACCCCTGCCCGTCGACCTGCCCACGCTGGTGGCCGACCTCGCCGCGGCCGTCGGGCCGCTGCTGGACCGGCCGTGGGCGGTGTTCGGGCACAGCATGGGCGCGGCCGTCGGCCACGAACTGGTCCTGCACCTGCTGCGGCAGGGCCACCGTCCGCCCGTCCACCTCTTCGCCTCCGCCCGCGAGGCGCCGCAGTACCACCGCGGCGGCACCGTCCATCTCCAGGACGACGACGCGCTCTGCGCCGAACTCGCCCGCCTCGGCGGCACCGACGCCGAGCTGCTGGCGATCCCCGAAGTCCGCGCCCTGGTCCTCCCGGCCGTGCGCGGCGACTACCGCATCATCGAGACGTACCCCGCCCGCCCCGAGGGGCTCCTGCCCTGCTCCGTCACCGCCCTCGTCGGCACTGAGGACGAGGAGCTCACCGTCGAGGAGGCGGAGGGCTGGAAGTCCTGGACCGACGCCGGCTTCGACCTCCTGGGCTTCCCCGGCGGCCACTTCTACCTCTCCGAGGGGCCCGCGGCCGTCGCGGCGGCCGTCGTGGAGCGGCTGCGGAACTGAGCTGCGGACCCGACCCGGCAGGACACGTGCCTGTGCCCGGCCGCCCTCACGGGGGCGACCGGGCACAGGCGTCGGCGGCTACGCGGCGGCGTCGCGCGGGCGGACCAGGAGCAGGCTGGCGCCGGCGGCGACCAGGGCGGCGATGGCGGCGATCAGGAAGATGGAGGACAGGGCTGAGGTGTAGGCGGAGTGGGCGAGGGCGAGGACCTGGTCGCGGGCGGGGGCCGGATAGGGGGCGGCCATCGCGTCGAACTGCCCAGCGGTGACCAGCTCGTGGACGTGGCCCGCGTCGGAGGCCGGGACGCCGAGGGCGGCGAGCGCGGACGGGGAGAGCGCGGAGTCGACCCGGTGGGACAGGATGACGCCGAAGAGCGCGACGCCGCAGGCCGTGCCGAGCGGGAAGAAGCTGTTGGCCGCGCCGGAGGCGGTCCCGGCCCGGGCGGCGGGGACGACGCCGACGGCGAGGTCGAGCAGGTGCGGGAGGGCCAGGCCGGCGCCCGCGCCGAGCAGGATCAGCATCGGCAGGACAGCGGTCCAGCCGTCCGCCGAGCCGATGCCGACGGCGGTGAACATCCCGGCGGCGACCAGCACCATGCCGAGCGCCAGGACCACCGAGACCGGAACCTTCTTGGCGAGCAGCATGCCGACGGGTGCGGCGACCAGCAGCGCGACGGACTGGGCGAGCAGCACCAGGCCGATCCGGAACGGGGAGAGGCCGAGCATGCCGCCGAGCCAGAGGGTGAGGAACGGCAGCAGGCCGAAGCTGAAGATCCGGGCGGCGAAGCTGAGCAGCACAGCTCCGCTGAACGTGGGGATGACGAACAGCCGCAGGTCGAGCATGGCGTGCTCGCCGAGCCGCCACTGGACGAGGGCGAAGGCCGCCGTCAGCACGGCCCCGGCGGCGAGCGAGCCGACCACGTCCGCCCGTGACCAGCCGTGCTCGGAGCCGGTCAGGAGGCCGTAGTTGAGCGCGAAGAGGGCGAGGACGGCGAGCACCGCGCCCGCCCGGTCGACCCGGCCGGACGCGGCGGGGTCGACGCTCTCCGGGACCTTGCGAACGGCGCCGTAGAGGATCAGCAGGCCGACGGGAACGTTGACGGCGAACAGGAAGGGCCAGCTCAGCCACTCGGTGATCGCGCCGCCGACCAGGGGGCCGAGTGCTGCGGAGACGGCCGCGCCGGCGGTGTAGAGGCCGATCGCGCTGGTGCGGGCCCGGGCGGGGGCGCCCTCATAGGCGCCGGCGATGAGGGCGAGCGAGGTGCCGAGGACCATGGCGCCGCCGGCGCCCTGGACGGCCCGGGAGGCGATCAGCACGCCGGCGTCGGGGGCGAGCGCGCAGGCGGAGGAGGCGACGGTGAAGACGGCGACGCCGACGAGGAAGACCTTCCGGCGGCCGATGCGGTCGGACACCGAGCCTGCGGTGAGCAGGAGGGCGGCGAAGGTCAGTGTGTAGGCGTTGACGATCCACTGGAGGGCGTCGAGCGAGGCGTCGAGGTCCGCGCCGATCCGGGGCATCGCGACGTTCACGACGGTGATGTCGAGGGTCATCATCGCTGCCGCGAGCGAGGTGACGGCGGTGGTCCAGGTACGCATCGAGCGCACGCCGGACGACACTTCCTCCGCCTCTTCCCGCCTACTCACAAGTGCTTCTGACGCTGCGTCATTCATTCCCGCCCCTTCCTCGCTACCTGCTGGAGACAGCGGGGACGCTAGCACTAGATGGAAATGGTTTTCAATGCTATTAATGATGAACACACCACGCCTTCGTGATTCGCCCCATGCCTAAGGAAGGATCTCCACGTGTCGCATGACCGCGCGGCGACCGCCGTCAATCTGCCCCAGGCGGTCGGCGAACTGCTCGACCTGACCGCCGAGTCCATCGCCGACGACGCCAACCTGATCGAGCTGGGACTCGACTCGCTGACGATGATGCGACTGGCCGGGAACCTCAACCGGGCCGGCGTCGACGTGGGCTTCGCCGAGCTCGCCGCCCAGCCCACCCTCGCCGCCTGGCGAGCCCTGGTCAACGGGCACCGTACCCCCGCCGACGCCGCTACGGCGGCCGAGCGCGCCGTCGTCGACGAGGACGCCCCCTTCGACCTCGCGCTGATGCAGCACGCGTACTGGGTCGGACGGGCCGACGGGCAGCAACTCGGCGGCGTGGCCGCCCACTTCTACCACGAGTTCGACGGCGCCGGAGTGGACCCGGAGCGGCTGGAGGCCGCAGTCCGGTCCGTGCTCGCCCGCCACGGCATGCTCCGGGTGCACGTCCTCGACGACGGCCGGCAGCGGATCGCACCGCAGGCCGCCTGGCCCGGGCTGCGGGTGCACGACCTGCGGGAACGGAGCACGGCCGAGGCCGAGACGGAACTCGCGGAGCTGCGCCGATGTCTCTCCCACCGCACCCTGGACATCGCCGCCGGCGAGGTCCTGGACGTCCGGCTCACACTGCTGCCGGACGGCGTCCGCCCGGGCGGGACCAGACTCCACCTCAACCTCGACATGGTCGCCGCCGACGCGCTCAGCCTGCGTGTCCTGCTCGCCGACCTCGCCCGCGCCTACAGCGCCCCGGACCAGGAACTCCCCGCCCTCGGCTACAGCTTCCCGCGCTACCTCGCCGACCGGGCCGCGGCCACCGACCCGGCTGCCCGCGAGGCCGACCGCGCCCACTGGCGCGCCCGCCTGCCCGAACTGCCCGCCGCGCCCCTGCTGCCGCTCGCCCCGAACGCGCACGGCGCCGCCGCGACCACCGTGCTGCGCCGCCATCGCCTGCTGGACACCGCCGAGTTGGGACGCTTCGAAGCGCACGCCAGACGGCACGGCCTGACCCCGGCCATGGCCCTGGCCGCCGTGTTCGCCGAGACGCTGACCGCGTTCAGCGCCGAACCGGACTTCCTGCTCAACCTCCCGCTCTTCGACCGCGCCCCGCTGCACCCCGAAGTCGGCGAACTGGTCGGCGACTTCACCTCCTCCGTGCTCCTCGCCTGGGACGGCTCCACGCCGGGCACCTTCGCCGAGCGGGCGGTGCGCCTGCAGCGGCGCTTCCACGCGGACGCCGCACACTCCGGGCACTCCGGCGTCGAGGTACTGCGCGACCTGTCCCGGCTGCACGGCGAGCAGGTGCTCGCGCCAGTCGTCTACACCAGCGCGCTCGGCCTCGGCGAGCTGTTCGCGCCCGCCGTACGGGAGGCCTTCGGCGAGGCGTCCTGGATCATCTCGCAGGGGCCGCAGGTCTGGCTGGACGCCCAGGTCACCGAGATCGGCGGCGGCCTGCTGGTCAACTGGGACGCCCGCGAGGACGCCTTCGCCCCCGGCGTCCTGGACGCGATGTTCGCCGCCTACAGCGGCCTGCTCGACCGGCTGCTCGCCGACGAGACCGCCTGGTCCGCCGCCGTCCCAGCGCTCCTGCCGGACGCTCAACTCGCCATCCGCGCCAGGGCGAACGACACGGCGGCGCCCCGCACCGGCACCCGGCTGCACGACGGCTTCTTCGCCCACGCAGCCACCCACCCGCAGGCCCCCGCCCTGCTGTGGGGCACCGACGGCGCCCTCGACTACGGCGGGCTCGCCCACCGGGCCCTGGCGCTGGCAGGCCACCTGCGCACACGCGGGGCCGGACCGGGAGAACTGGTGGCCGTCACCCTGCCCAAGGGCCCCGAGCAGATCCTCGCCGTCCTCGCCGTGCTGGCCACCGGCGCCGCCTACCTGCCGCTCGGCGTCGACCAGCCCGCCGCCCGTCGCGAGCGTATCCACCGCGCCGCGGGCATCCGCCTGGTGGTCGACGACGTCACCGTCCCCGCCGGCACCGATCCCCTGCCCGCCCCGGTACCCGGCGGTGACGGCGACCTCGCGTACGTCATCTACACCTCCGGCTCGACCGGCGAGCCCAAGGGCGTCGAACTCACCCACGCCGCCGCGATGAACACCATCGAGGACCTCAACTCCCGTCTGAAGATCGGCGCTTCGGACCGCACCCTGGCCCTGTCGGCCCTGGACTTCGACCTCTCGGTGTACGACGTCTTCGGCCCGCTGTCGGCCGGCGGCTCGGTGGTCTGCGTCGAGGAGCCGGACCGCCGGGACGCCACCGCCTGGGTCGACCTGGCAATCCGCCACAGCGCCACGGTGGTCAACTGCGTACCCGCGCTGCTGGACATGCTGGTCACCTCGGCGGACCGGCCGCTGACCGGTCTCAAGGCCGTCCTGCTCGGCGGCGACTGGGTGCCGCTCGACCTGCCGGCGCGGCTCGCGGCCGTCGCCCCGCAGTGCCGGTTCGCCGCGCTCGGCGGCACCACCGAGACCGCCATCCACTCCACCTGGTGCGAGGTCCACGAGGTCCCCGCCGACTGGGCGTCCATCCCGTACGGCACGCCGCTGGAGAACGTCGCCTGCCGGGTGATCGACCCGCTCGGCCGGGACCGCCCCGACCACGTCCCCGGTGAGCTGTGGATCGGCGGCGCCGGCGTCGCCCGCGGCTACCGGGGCGACCCGGACCGCACCGCCGACCGCTTCACCGAACTGGACGGCGTGCGCTGGTACCGCACCGGCGACCGCGCCCGCTACCGGCCGGACGGCACCCTGGAGTTCCTCGGCCGGGCCGACCACCAGGTCAAGGTGCGCGGCCACCGGATCGAACTCGGCGAGATCGAGGCCGCGTTGACCGCCTTCCCGGGCGTGGCCCAGGGCGTCGCGGTGGTCTGCGCGGACGGCCGGCTCGCCGCAGCCGTGACCGACGACCGGGCGCAGCCGCCCGCCGACTGGTCGGCGCTGGCCACCGTCGGCGCGCTTCGCGACGGCGGAACCCCAGCCGCCCTGCGCGAACACCTCCAGCGCGTGCTTCCGGCCCCGATGGTCCCCGAGCGGATCGCCGTCCTGCCGGGCCTGCCACTGACCGCCAACGGCAAGATCGACCGCGGGCTGCTGCGCCGCGTGCTGGCCACCGCCGAGCTGCCCGGCCGTACGCCGGTGACCCCACCGGCCGGCGAGGCCGAGCAGCGGGCGGCGGCCGCCTGGGCCGAGGTGCTCGGCGTCGACGCGGTCGGCCGCGAACACGACTTCTTCGCGCTCGGCGGCGACTCGCTGCTCGCCACCCGGCTGATCGGGCGGCTGCGGGCGGCCGGTTTCGCGGGCGTCCGGCTGTCCGAACTGTTCGCCCACCCGGTGCTGGCCGACTTCGCGGCGACGCTCCAGCCGCTGAAGGCCGAACCGGAGAACGCGGCACTCGCGGCCGACCCGGCGCTGCGGCACGAGCCGTTCCCGCTGACCGACGTCCAGCGCGCGTACTGGCTGGGCCGCGGCGAGGGCTTCACGCTCGGCGGCACCGGCTGCCACTACTACCGCGAGTACGACGTACCGGACCTCGACCCGGCCCGCCTGGAGGAGGCCGTCAACCGGCTGGTCGCCCGGCACGAGATGCTGCGCGCGGTCGTCGACGAGCGCGGCGAGCAGCGGATCCTCGCCGAGGTGCCCCGGTTCACCATCCCGGTCACCGAGGCCGGCGACGACCCGGAGGCCGCCTTCACCGAGCTGCGCGAGACCGCCTCGCACCAGGTGTTCGACCCCGGCTGCTGGCCGTTGTTCGCGATCCGCGCGGTCCGCGCGGGCGGGCGCACCCGGCTCGGCATCGGCATGGACAACATCGTGCTGGACGCACTGAGCATCCTGCGCTTCTACGGCGAGCTCGGCGCCCTCTACAAGCACCCGGACGCCGAACTCCCGCCGGTGGACGTCTCGTTCCGCGACTACGTGCTCGGCGCCACGCCCGCGCCGCAGGAGCTGGCCGCCGCCCGGGCGTACTGGGCGGAGCAGCTGCCCGCGTTGCCGCCGGGGCCCCAACTGCCGCTCGCGGTGGACCCGGCGGAGATCGGCCGGCCGCGCTTCACCCGCCGGGAGGCCCGGGTCCCCGGCGAGCGGTGGCGGCCGGTGGTCGAGCGGGCGCGCGAGCACGGGCTGACCCCGTCGGCGGTGCTCCTGGCCGCCTTCGCCGAGGTGCTGGGGCGCTGGAGCGCGCGCCCGGACCTCACCGTCAACCTCACCCTGTTCGATCGCCGCGACGTCCACCCGGACATCGGTCTGGTGCTGGGCGACTTCACCTCGCTGGTGCTGGTGCCCTCCCGCCCCGAGCCCGGCGAGAGCTGGCTGGCGGCGGCCCGGCGGGTGCAGCGGGAGCTGTGGCGCGGGCTGGACCACCGGGAGCTGTCGGCGGTCCAGGTACTGCGCGAACTCGCCCGCTTCACCGGCGAGCCGGAGACCACCATGCCGGTGGTGTTCACCAGCGCGCTCGGTGTCGGCGGCGAGCCGGCCGAGGGACCGTTCACCGAGCCGGTCTGGGGCGTCTCGCAGACCCCGCAGGTCTGGCTGGACCACCAGGTCACCGAGACCGCCGACGGCGGCGTCCGGCTGACCTGGGACGTGGTCGAGGAACTGTTCCCGGCCGGGCTGGTGGACGAGATGTTCGCTGCCTACCGACGGCTGGTCGACTGGCTCGGCGGGACCGGCGCCGACTGGCAGGGCGCGGCACCCGACCTGCTGCCCGAGGCGCAGCGGCGCACCCGGGCGGCAATCAACGCGACCGGCGAGGGGGCCGAGGACCGGCTGCTGCACGCGGAGTTCTTCCGCCGGGCCGCCGAGCAGCCCGAGCGCACCGCGCTGGTGTGGGGCGAGGACGAGTCGATGACGTACGGCGAGCTGGCGCAGCGGGCGCTGCGGGTGGCCGCAGTACTGCGCGACCAGGGGGCCGGGCCCGGCGAGCCGGTGGCGGTGACGCTGCCGAAGGGCCCGGAGCAGCTGGTGGCGGTGCTGGGTGTGCTGGCCACCGGCGCGGCGTACCTGCCGGTCGGGGTGGACCAGCCGACGGCGCGGCGCGAGCGGATCGTCGGCGTGGCCGGGGCACGGCTGGCGGTGACCGAGGAGGTGCTGCGGCAGGCCGAGGCGGCCCTACCGGCAGCTCTGGCGCAGGCCTCCCCGGACGACCTGGCGTACGTCATCTTCACCTCGGGCTCCACGGGTGAGCCGAAGGGCGTGGAGATCACCCACCGGGCGGCGGCGAACACCGTCACGGACGTCAACGAGCGATTCGGCGTCGGCGAGCAGGACCGGACACTCGCGGTGTCCGCGCTGGACTTCGACCTGTCGGTGTACGACGTCTTCGGCCCGCTGTCGACGGGCGGGGCGATCGTGCTGATCGGCGAGGAGGACCGCCGGGACGCCCGGCGCTGGCTGGAACTGGTGCGCCGGCACGGGGTGACGGTGTGGAACACCGTGCCGGCCCTACTCGACATGCTCCTGACGGTGGCCGAGGCGGCCGACACACCGGACCCGCTGCGGCTGGCGCTGGTCTCCGGCGACTGGGTCGGGCTGGACCTGCCCGGCCGGCTGGCCGTGCTGCGGCCGCGGTGCCGGTTCGTGGCGCTCGGCGGGGCGACCGAGGCGGCGATCTGGTCCAACTGCTTCGAGGTGGCCGGGGTGGACCCGGCCTGGCGCTCCGTCCCGTACGGCCACCCGCTGCGCGGCCAGCGCTTCCGGGTGGTGGACGCGCTCGGCCGGGACTGCCCGGACGGTGTGCCGGGCGAGCTGTGGATCGGCGGCGCGGGCGTGGCGCGCGGTTACCGGGGTGCCGTCGAGCTGACGGCGCGGCGCTTCGTGGCCCACGCGGGCGAGCGCTGGTACCGCACCGGGGACCTCGGACGGTACTGGGCGGACGGCACGCTGGAGTTCCTCGGCCGGGCCGACCAGCAGGTCAAGCTGCGCGGCCACCGGATCGAGCTGGGCGAGATCGAGGCCGCGCTGCGCTCGGGGCCGGGGGTGGGCCAGGCGGTCGCCGCGGTGGTCGGCGAGGGGACCGGCCGCAGGCTGGTGGCGGGCGTGGTACCCGTCCCGGCGGCTGTCGACGGCTCCGGGGCACCCGGTGGCGCCGGGGTGCCCGCCGACGTCGCCGTGGCCCGGGCGGGCGCGTGGGAGCTGGAGGCGGACACCGCGAGCGCGGTGCTGGCCCGGCTGCTCGGCCTGGACGCCCTCGGGGAGGGGACGGCCTGGCGGTTCGAGGACCTGGTGGCGCGCCTGGACGCGGTGGACGAGCACCATGCGGTGCTGCGGCTCTGGCTGGGGCTGCTGGTCGACCGGAAGGTGCTGGCCGAGGACGAGGGCCGCTACCTGGCGGGCCCCGAGCTGGCGGCCGCGCTGCTCCGCGAGGCCCCCCGGGCCGGGGCGGACGAGTACGGCGCGCTGGTCGCGCGGGCGCACCGTCGGCTGCTGGAACGGCTCGGCGACTACCGGGAGATCCTGGCGGGCCGGCTCGACCCGGCGGCGCTGCTGGACGACGACGTCCTCGCCCCGGCCAGCCTGGCCGACCACGACCCCGGGACGGCCCTTGCGCTCGCCAAGCTCGCTTCCCAACTCGCGGACATTTCCGATGAGTTGGGTCGACCGGTCGAGGTGGTCGAACTGGCCGGGCGGGACGGCCGGACCGCCGAGCGGCTGCTCGGCCTGGTCAGCCCCGGCCAGGTGCGCTACACCCTGCTGGACACCGCCCCCGGCCTGGTCGCCACGGCGACCAGGCGGCTGGAGGCCCTGCCTCACGACACCGTCTGCCGTCTGCTGCCCGGCTCGGCGGTCCCGGATGACCTGCGGTACGGCTTCGACGTGGTGCTGGCCGGCAATGTGCTGCACCGCTACCCGGAGCCCGGGCAGGGCCCGGCGATGGCCGCTCTGCTGGCGCGGCCGGGCGGACGGCTGCTCGCGGTGGAGCGCGCCGCGCTGACGCCGGTGGCGTTGCTGACGGCAGGTCTGCTCGACCGCGGGTACGACGGCTTCGACCGGGCACGGCGCCTGGCCGGCTCGCCGATGCTTCCTGGAGAGCGCTGGGCGGAGCTGTTCGCGCGCGCCGGGCTGAGCGGGGCCGGTCACCGGCCGGTGGGTGGATCGTTCATGGACCTGCTGTGGGCCGAACGCCCGCACAGCGTGGCGGCTCCCGACCCGGCGGCGCTGCGCGAGCACGTCGCGGGCCTGCTGCCGGGCCACATGGTGCCCGAGCGGATCGAGGTGCTGCCCTGGCTGCCGCTGAGTGCCAACGGCAAGGTCGACCGCAAGGCGGTGGCGGCGGTGCTGGCCGGCGCCGGGGACGAGCTCGGCGCCGACGAGCCACCGGAGGGCGAACTGGAGTGCGAGCTCGCCGCGATGTGGCGGGAGTTGCTGGGAATCCCGGAGGTCGGCCGACGGCGCGGCTTCTTCGAGCTGGGCGGCGACAGCCTGCTCGCCACCCGTTTCATCACCCGGGTGCGGCAACGTTTCGCCGTCGAATTGCCGCTGCGCCGCATCTTCGCCGGCCCGAGCCTCGCCCAGGTCGCCGCCGTGGTGGCCGACGAGCTCGCCCAGCTGGCGGACGTGGAAGAAGGGGCGCTGTGACCGGCGTCGTCGGCCCTCGAACACACGTCGCCCTGCTCGACGACCTGAGAGAGGAAGCTCTGTGATCGGCATCATCGGCGGCTACGGCGCCGTCGGGGCCCAGGCCGCCCGGCTGCTGGCGGCCTGGGGAGCCGGGCCGCTGCGGATCGGTGGGCGGGACGAGGCGCGCGCCGCCCGGCTGGCCGCCGGCCTCGGCCCGGAGGCGGAGGCCGCCCGGGTGGACGTCGAGGACGAGACCGCGCTGGCCGCCTTCGTCGACGGGTGCGAGCTGGTCGTGCACTGCGCGGGGCCGTCACACCGCACCGCCGTCCCGGTGGCCCGTGCGGTACTCACGGCGGGTGCGCACCACGTGGACGCCGGGACTGCCGACGGCCTCGACACGCTCGAAGCGGCCGACGGCGCAGCCGTGTTCGCGGCCGGCGCGCTGCCCGGCCTGTCCGGGCTGCTGCCGCGCTGGCTGGCCCGGCAGGACTTCGCCGAGATGCACCGGCTCACCGCCTATGCGGCCGTCCTGGACGCGTTCACGGCGACCGGTGCCGAGGACTACCTGCACGGCGTCCTCGGCACCGACAGCGAGCCGCTGGCCGCCTGGACCGACGGCGCCCGCCGCCCGGGTGCACTGGCCCGGGCCACCGGGCAGCGCCTGCCGTACCTGCCGCGCCCGGTCACCGTCCTGCCGTACCTGGACGGCGAGGGCGAGCGGGTGGCCCGCGCCCTCGGGCTCGACCACGGCCGGTGGTTCACCGCGCTCGACGGCGAACACCTCGCCGCCGCCCTCGACGCGGCCCGCACGCTGAACCGGGCGGACGCGGTCGCGGCGCTGTGCCGGGCGACGGCGCTGGATCTCGCCGGGCGCAGCCCGTACGCCGTGCTGCTGGCCCAGCTGGACGGGGTCACCGAGGGCCGCCCGGTCAGCCGGACGGCAGTGCTGCGGGCGCCGGGGATCGCCGAACTGACCGGCGCGGCAACGGCGGTGGCCGCCCTGGCGGTCCTGCACGGCGAGGTGCCGGCCGGGGTGCACCTCGCGGACGCGGTACTCGACCCGGTCGCGGCCGTCGGGCGGCTGCGGGAGGTGCCGGGGGTCGTGCTGACGGTGGCCGACGAGGCGGTCGCCGAGCTCGCCGTGGAAGAGGAGGGTGCGCTGTGAAGGGCCGTCGGCTGCGGGTGGTGGTGTGCGGGACGACGTTCGGCCAGTTCTACCTGGCCGCCCTCGCCGGGCTGCCGGAGGAGTTCGAGATCGCCGGGGTGCTGGCGCGCGGCGGTGAGCGGTCGGTGGAGTGCGCGCGCCGGTACGGGGTGCCGCTGTACACCGATCCGGACACGCTGCCGGGCGACGTCGACCTGGCCTGCGTGGTGGTGCGCTCGGGCGTGATGGGCGGCGCCGGCACGGAGTTGGCGCTGAAGCTGCTCGGCCGGGGCGTCCATGTCCTCCAGGAGCAGCCGGTGCACCATGACGACCTGGCCGCCTGCCTGCGCGAGGCCCGCCGCCGGGGCGTGAAGTACCGGCTGGGCGACCTGTACGTCCGGCTGCCTGCCGTGCGGCGGTTCACCGCGGCGGCCCGGCGGCTGCTGGACCGGCGGTCGGCGCTGTACCTGGACGCTGCCTGCTCGGTGCAGGTCGCGTTCCCGCTGGTGCACATCCTCGGGGACGCGCTGGGCACGCTGCGCCCGTGGAAGCTGGAGGCGCTGCCGGCCACCGGCCCGTTCGGGCTGCTCACCGGGACGGTCGGCGGGATCCCGGCCGCCCTGCGGGTGCAGAACGAGGTGGACCCGGCGGACCCCGACAACCACGTGCACCTGCTGCACCGGGTGACCCTGGGCACGGCAGCGGGCAGCCTCACCCTGACCGACCCGCACGGCCCGGTGCTGTGGAGCCCTCGGCTGCACATCCCGGACGCGGTGAAGGAGCGGTTCGACTTCGACGGTCCGGACACCGGCCACCTGGCCGAACCCACCACGGCTGCCCTCGGCCCGGCCGAGCCACCGTGCTACCGGGACGCGCTCGGCGCGGACTGGCCCGGCGCGATCGGGGCGGACCTGCTCGGCCTGCGGACGGCGGTGCTCGGCGAGCCCGGCGCGGAGCGGCCCGAGCAGTACCACCTGACGCTGGCCCGGATGTGGCAGGACGTCACGGCCCGGCTCGGCTACCCCGCGCTCCGGCCCGGGCAGCACCACGAGCCGCTCCCGGTGACCGAGCTGTGGCCGGCGGGGGCCGCCGGGGCGCCGACGCTGGACGGCGTGGTCCGGGCCGCCGCCGAGGCCGCCGAACCGCAGGCCCGGCACGTCGCACGCGGTCAGACGGAGGAGTTCGTCCGCCGGCTCGACGAGGCGGTACTCGCCGCGATGCTGCTGTCCTTCCAGGACCGCGGGCTGCTGCTGCCCGCCGGGACCGGACACACCGTCGAGGAACTGCTCACCGGGGTCGCACCCGCCCACCACGTCCTCGTCGGACGCTGGCTGACCGTGCTGACCGAGCGCGGGTGGCTCACTCGGGACGGCAAGCGCTACACCGGGGTCCGCACCGCCGACGCGGCCTCCACCGCCCGGGCCTGGGACCGGGCCGCCGGGCTGTGGAAGGACGGACTGGGCGGCGCCGAGTTCGTCGACTACCTGCGGCTGAACGCCGAGCTGCTGCCCGCGCTGCTGACGGGCGAGCAGCAGGCGACGCTGCTGCTCTTCCCTGAGGGGCGGACCGAGCTCGCGGACGCCGTGTACCGCGACACCGTGACCGCCCGCTACCTCAACACCGCCGTCGCCACCGCGGTCCGCCGGCTCGCCGCCGCGGGCGGCGGCGAGCCGCTGCGGGTGCTGGAGGTCGGCGCTGGGACGGGGGCTACCACCGAGGCGGTGGCGATGGCGCTCGCCGGCGAACCGGAGGCCCGGGTGGACTACCTGTTCACCGACGTGTCCCGGTTCTTCCTCGACCCGGCCCGGCAGCGGTTCGCCCGGCTGCCGTGGCTGCGCTACGGAACGTACGACATCGACCGGGCACCGGACGAGCAGGGCCTCGCCCCCGGCTCCTTCGACGTGGTGATCGCGGCCGGGGTGCTGAACAACGCCCGGGACACCGACGCCACTGTCCGCGCGCTGACCGAACTCCTCGTCCCCGGCGGCTGGTTGCTGGTCACCGAGCCGACCAGGGAGCATCTGGAGATCCTCTCCTCGCAGGCGTTCATGATGACGGCCGCCCAGGACGCCCGGCTGGCCTCGGGCACCACCTTCCTCTCCCGCGAACAGTGGCTGGGCGTCCTGGCGGGCGCCGGGATCCCCGAGGTCCGCACGCTCCCCGCCGAGAGCCACCCGCTGGCCCCGCTCGGGCAGCGACTGTTCGCCGCCCGTACCGCAGGCGGGCGCACCGCAGCCGAACACACCCCAGCCGATCGAAGAGCAACACGGAAATGAGCACCATGGCACGCAGTCTCGACCTGAGATGCAGTCACATTCTCTGCAAAGTCCACGACATCCGGTCCGCCGTCGCGGACTTCACCGCCGCCGGGTTCACCGTGACCTGGGGAAGCGCACCGGACAAGGCCCACAACGCCCTGATCTGGTTCGAGTCCGGCCCGTTCATCGAACTCTTCGAACTGCCGGAGCGGTTCGGCCTGCTGAGCCTGCCGTTCGGGCTCGTCAACGGCGCCCCGGCCGGCCGGCGGCTGGCCCGCTGGGCGGCCGGCGGCGAAGGCTGGCGGGACGTGGCACTGGAGACCGACGACACCGAACTGACCGGCGCGCACCGGGCGTTGCGCGAGACCGGGATCCCCGGCTCGCGGGTGATGAAGGGACGCCGCAGCACGCCGGACGGCTCCCGGGTGCGGTACCAGTTCCTCACCCCGGCCCCGGCCCGGCTCCCGTTCGTCGTCTCCCAGTACGACCCGCCGCAGCGGCCGGCCGCCGTCAGCCACCCCAACGGCGCGCTCGGCGTGGCCCGGGTGCGCTTCGGCGTGGCGCGGCAGGACCGCGAGGCCTTCGACGCGCTGGCCGGCACGGACCGCCGGCTGGCCGCCGAACCGGCCGACCGCACCGGCGTCCGGGCGGTCCGGCTCACCGGCCTGGAACACGAGATCCACCCCGCCGACGTCCACGGCGCGGTCTTCGAGCGGAGCCCCGGATGCAGCTGATCACCCCCACCGACCCCGGCTACGACCAGGCCCGCCGGGTGCGCAACGCCCGCGCCGACCGACGCCCGGCCGCGATCGCCCGCTGCGCCGACCCGGCGGACGTCCGGACAGCGCTGGAGCACGCCCGCCGCCACGGCCTGCCGGTCGCGGTGCGCGGCGGCGGCGCCAACGTCGCCGGCTGGGGCACCTGCGACGGCGGGATGGTCATCGACCTCGGCGGCATGAAGGGGATCGAGGTCGATCCGCAGAACCGCCTGGCCGTCGCCGAACCCGGCGTCACCTGGGGCGAGTTCGACGCCGCCACCCAGCGCCACGGCCTCGCCCTGCCCGGCCCGCGCAACCCCGACGTCGGCATCGCCGGCCACACCCTGAACGGCGGCATCGGCGACCTCTCCCGCCAGTACGGGCTGACCAGCGACAACGCCGTGTTCTTCGACCTGGTCACGGCCGACGGGCGACAGCTCAGGGCGAGTGCGAACGAGCACCCGGAACTCTTCTGGGGCCTGCGCGGCGGCGGAGGCAACTTCGGCGTCGTGGTGCGGTTCGGCTTCCGGCTGCACCCGGTGGCCGGCGTGATGGCCGGTCCGCTGGTCCACCCGGCCGCGCACGCCCAGGCCGTGCTGCGCACCGCCCGGGACTGGCTGACCGAGGCCCCCGACGAGGCCTCGCTGATCATGCTGCTCTGGACCGCGCCCCCGTTGCCGTTCGTCCCCGAGCGGCTGCACTTCGAACGCTCGATGGTGCTGATCCCGACCTGGTTCGGCGATCCGGACCGCACGGACGAGGTGCTCGGCCCGCTGCGCCACGGCGACCCCGCACCGGTCGCGGACGGCATCCGCCCGATGGCGTACACCGCCTACCAGCGGCTGCTGCCGTCCCCGCCCGACGTCACCCGCCAGCAGGTCTACAACCGCGGCGAGCTGCTGCCGGAACTGTCCGACGCCACCATCGACGACCTGCTCGCCCGCTGGGCGACCGGTGGGCCGAACTTCTCGGTGGTGCTCGGCGCCCTCGGCGGCGCCATCGGCGGCGCCCCCGCCGGACCGACCGCCTTCACCCACCGGGACGCCGCCTGGTTCGCCGAGATCTGCGCCCAGTGGTACGGCGACCCGGACAGCGCCGCCCACCTGCGCCCGGCCCGGGACGGCTGGCGCGCCCTCCAGCCGGTCACCCGGGGACCGTACGTCAACCTGCTGCCCGACCCCGAGCCGGAGTGGGTCCGCGCCGCCTACGGGCCCGAGACCTACGAGCGCCTGGTCCGGCTCAAGACCGCCTGGGACCCGGACAACGTGTTCCGGTTCAACGCCAACATCCGTCCGCGACCCGAAGAGGCCACGCACGCATGAACGTCACCGAGCTGATCACCGAACTCCGCCGCACCGGAGTGCAGTTGTGGGAGGACGCGGGCCAACTCCGGTACCGGGCACCCAAGGGCGCCCTCACCCCGGACCTGCTCGCCCGGCTCAGGGCGGGCAAGGAGGCCGTCCTCGCGCACCTGGCCGAGGAGCACGCCGGGCCCGCGATCGTCCCCGATCCGGAGTCCGGCGCCGAGCCCTTCCCGCTCACCGACGTGCAGGCCGCCTACCTGCTCGGCCGGGGCGACGCCTTCGGCCACGGGAAGGTCGCCTGCCACGTCTACCTGGAGGTCAACTACCCCGATCTCGACCCGCAGCGCACCGAGCGGGCGTGGAACCGACTGGTCCGGCGGCACGGCATGCTGCGCGCCGTGGTCGAGGCCGACGGCTACCAGCGGGTGCTGCCCGAGGTCCCGCACCTGACCGTGCCCGCCACCGACCTGCGGGGTGCCGGCCAGGACCTGCGCCAGGCCGAACTCGACGCGGTACGCGAGGACTTCGGCCACCGGGTGTACCGGACCGACCAGTGGCCGCTGTTCGACCTCCGCGTCACCCGGACCGACGAGCGGGCCGTTCTCCACCTGTCGATGGACTTCCTGATCGCCGATTGGGCCAGCATCTGGCTGCTGCTCGCCGAGTTCGAGACCCTGCACGCCCAACCGGACGTCGAACTCCCCGTGCTGGACCTGGAGTTCCGCGACTACCTGCTGGCCGAGCGGGCGCTGCGCGAGTCGCCCCGGCACGAGCGCGATCGCGCCTACTGGTGGGAGCGGATCGACGAGCTTCCGCCCGCTCCCGACCTGCCGGTGCTCGACCGGGAGACCCCCGGCCGGTTCCGCCGCCGCTTCCTCAAGCTGGACACCGCCGCCTGGGACGCGCTGCGCGAGCGCGCCCGGCGGCACGGCCTCACCCCGTCGTCGGTGGTGCTCGCCGGGTACGCCGCCGTACTCGAACGGTGGAGCCGCACACCGAAGTTCACCCTCAACCTCACCGTGCTCAACCGGCTGCCGCTGCACCCGCAGGTGGACCTGGTGGTGGGCGACTTCACCTCGGTCAGCCTGCTCGCCGTCGACTGGGCGCCGGGCGCGTCCTTCGCCGAGCGGGCCCGGGCGCTCGGCGGGCGGCTCTTCGAGGACCTCGACCACCGGCTCTGCTCCGGTGTCGAGGTGCTGCGCGAGCTCGCCCGCCGGCGCGGGCGCGAGGCCGCCCTGATGCCGGTTGTCTTCACCAGCGCGATCGGCCTCGGTGAGGACGGCACCGAGCGTCGTGCCGAGGGCCGCCTGGACGGCTTCGGCATCACGCAGACCCCGCAGGTGTTCATCGACTGCCAGGCCATGGACGACGCCGAGGGCCTCCAGGTCAACTGGGACATCCGCGAGGGGATCTTCCCCGACGGCCTGGCGGACGACATGTTCGACGCCTTCGAGGCGCTGCTGCGCGAGCTCGCGGCCGATGACCGGCCCTGGGACGCCGACGATGTCGTCCCCCTGCCCGCCTGGCAGGCCGAGGAGCGGCGGGCGGTCAACGACACCACCGCGCCCCTGCCGGACGCCCCGCTGCACCACCCGGTGTTCGCCCAGGCCGCCCGCACCCCGGACCGGCCCGCCGTAATCGGCCCGCACGGCACCGTGAGCTACGGCGAGCTCGCCGGCCGGGCCGCAGCGGTGGCCGAGGCGCTGCGCGCGGCAGGCTGCACGCCGGGCGAGCGGGTGGCGATCGTCATGGACAAGGGCGTCGAACAGGTCGCGGCCGTGCTCGGCACCCTCCTCGCCGGGGCGGTCTACCTGCCCGTGGACACCGTGCAGCCGGCGCTGCGCCGGGAGGCGATCCTGGCGGACGCGGGCGTGCGGCACGTGCTCACCCAGTCCTGGACGGAGGTCGCGCCCGGTGCCATCGCGGTGGACGGTCTCACGCCCGTCGAGCCACCGCTGCCGGACAGCGGCGACCCGGACGGCCCCGCCTACGTGATCTACACCTCCGGCTCGACCGGTCGGCCGAAGGGCGTCGTGGTCAGCCACCGCGCCGCGGCCAACACCGTCGCGGACGTCAACCGCCGCTACGCGGTCACCGCCGGGGACCGCGTGCTCGGCCTGGCCAACCTCGGCTTCGACCTGTCGGTCTACGACGTGTTCGGCCCGCTCTCGGTCGGCGGGGCGCTCGTCCTGCCGGACCACGAGCGCCGCACCGACCCCTCGCACTGGGCCGCCCTGGTCGCCGACCACGGCGTCACCGTCTGGGACTCGGTGCCCGCGATGATGCAGATGCTCGCCTCCTACCTGGACTCCGAGCCCACCCTGGCGCTGCCGTCGCTGCGCCTCGCCCTGCTCTCCGGCGACTGGGTGCCGCTCACCCTCCCCGACGAGATCACCACCCGCCTGCCCGGCCTGGAGGTGGTCGCCCTCGGCGGTGCCACCGAGGCCGCCATCTGGTCTATCGCCCACCCGTACCGCGGCCTCGAACCCGGCTGGCGCAGCATCCCGTACGGACGCCCGCTGGCCAACCAGGGCTTCCGCGTGCTCGACGCGGCCCTGCGGGACCGCCCGGTCTGGACGGCCGGCGAGCTGTACATCACCGGCGACGGTCTCGCCCAGGGCTACCTCGGCGACCCGGACACCACCGCGCGCCACTTCCTCACCCACCCGATGGACGGCCAACGCCTTTACCGCACGGGAGACTTCGGGCGCTACCTGCCCGGCGGCGAGATCGAGTTCCTGGGCCGCGAGGACACCCAGGTCAAGCTGCGCGGGCACCGGATCGAGCTCGGCGAGATCGAGGCCGCGCTGCTCGCCCACCCGGCGGTCGCCGCGGCCGGGGTGGTCCTGGACGGCGAGGGCCTGCTCGGCATCGTGGAGCCCGCTCGCACCGGGGCGCAGGCGCCCGACGACGGCGCGCTGCTGGCGTCGGCCTCGGTCGAGGCCGACGCGGCCGTCCCCGGGCTCGACCCGGCCACCGTCGCGGACGCCGTCGAACGGCTCGACCACGCGGTACTGACCTCGATGGCGCTCGCCCTGGCCCAGGCCGGCGAGGACGTCGCCGAGCGGCACCGCTGGCTGGCGCGCCGCTGGGAGTCGGTCCTCGCCGGGACCGACCTCGGCCCGGTCGACGCGACCACCGCCGCCGCCCGCTGGGAACGCGCCGAGCGGGCCTGGACGGCCGAGCTGGGCACCCCGGAGTTCCCCGCCTACCTGCGCCGCAACGCCGAGCACCTGACCGAGCTGCTGGCCGGCCGTCAGGACCCGCTCGAACTCCTCTACCCCGAGGGCGGGTTCGCCACCACCCGGGCGCTGTACCGGGAGAACGCGATGGCCCGCTACCTCAACGGGGCGGTGGCCACGCTGTTCCAGCGGATCGCCGCCGAAACCGCCGGGGCCGGCCGGCCGCTGCGCGTCCTGGAGGCCGGCGCCGGCACCGGCGGCACCACCGAGTCGGTCCTGGAGGCGCTCGCCGGCACCGCGGTGGACTACCTGTTCACCGACGTGGCGCCGTTCTTCCTGCCCGAGGCCCGAGCCCGGTTCGGCGAACACGCCGGAGTGCGCTTCGGCGTCTTCGACGTCGACCGGGACCACCGTGCGCAGGGCCTCGCCCCGAACTCCTTCGACGTGGTCCTGGCCGCCGGCGTGCTGGAGAACGCCCGGGACATCCCGGCCGCGCTCGCCAGGCTCGCCGAACTCGTCTCCCCCGGAGGCTGGTTGGTGCTCACCGAGCCCACCAGGGAGCACCCCTGGATCCTCGCCTCGCAGGCCTTCCTGATGACCCCGCCGGCCGACGAACTGCGCGACGGCGGCCCCTCCTACCTCGACCGCGACCAGTGGCTGCGGCTCATCGAGGCCACCGGCGCCGAGCGGGTGCTGACCCTGCCCGAGGACGGCCACGCCCTCACCCCGCAGGCCGTCCACCTGTTCGCCGCGCGGCTGAAGACCGACCGCACCCCGGTGACCGAGGCCGAGCTGCGCGAGCACCTCTCCGAGCGGCTCCCGGCCCACATGGTGCCCTCGCACCTCCAGGTGGCCGACGCCCTCCCGCTCACCGGCAACGCCAAGGTCGACCGGAAGACCCTGCGCACCTGGCGCCCGGCGGCCGGCACCGCCGAGCCGACCGCCACCGGCGACGCACCCGCCGACGAACTGGAGGCGAGGCTGGCCGAGTTGTGGGCGTCCACGCTCGCCATCGCCCGGATCGGCCGCAGCGAGAGCTTCTACGACCGCGGCGCCGACTCGCTGATCATGGCGCGGATGGCCGGCCGGCTCCGCGAGGAGCTGCCGCAGGCCGCCGACGTCCCCTTCGACACCCTGCTGCGCCAGCTGCTCAACCAGCCGACCGTCGAGGCGCTCGCCCGCTTCCTGCGCGGCCGCGACACCGGCGGGCGCGACGGCGCCGAGCCCGAACTCGTGGGCCGGCGCGGCGAGTCGGGCAACGCCCTGCTGGTGCCGTTCAGCACCGGCGGCGACGGCCCGCTGCGCGTCCTGTTCCACGCAGGTCTGGGCACCATGGACTGCTACCGGCCGCTCGCCAAGGAACTGGTCGCCCAGAACCTCGGGCCGGTGCTCGGCATCGTGATCGACGACACCGAACGGTACCTGGCGATCGACCCGGCCGAGGTGATCGAACGGGCCGCCGACGACTACGCCGAACGGCTGATCGCCGAAGGCCACACCCGGGTCCAGCTGGTCGGCTACTGCCTCGGCGGCCTGTACGCCACCGAGGTGGCGCGCCGGCTGGACGAACGCGGCATCGTGGTCGAGGACCTGGTCCTGGCCAGCAGCCACCCGGTGGTCTTCGACGTCGACGACGACCTGATGATCGAGCTGCTGTTCCTGCCCAACCTGCACATCGCGCTGCCGCAGGCCGGCTTCGGCCCGGTCGACCCGGACGCCGTCCTGAAGGCCTTCATGCAGGTGATCGAGCGCCACGGCGGCAAGGTGCCGGAGGGCTCCCTGCTGGAGGTCGGAGGCGATCTTGAACTCGACGCGGCCGCCGCGTACTTCCGGCTGCTCACCGCGCACACCCGCAGTGATCGCTTCGCCCGCTACGCCCGTGCCGCCTCCGCCGAGACCGGCCAGGAGCTTCCCGCCGAGATGGCCGAGGGCATGTTCCGGGTGTTCACCCAGAGCTTCCGCTCGGCCCGGTTCACCCCTCCCCCGTACGCCGGTGACGTGCGCTTCCTGCGCCCGCGCGGCTCCTCCGGTTTCGCCCCCGGCATGGACGAGACCACGCTCGCCTTCTGGCAGGACGTGGTCCTCGGCGAGCTGACCGTCACCGACATCGAGGGCAACCACTTCAGCTGCATCGAGGAGCAGAACGCCCGCGCCGTCGCCGACCTGATCGCCGCCCCGCTGCGCACCACCCCGTGAGGAGCACCGTCTTGATTCAGCAGTACCAGGAGTCAACCGTCCAGGGGCCGTTCGACCCGCTCGCGGTCGTCGCCCGGCTGACCGGCTCGGGGATGCTCGGCGAGTACGTGGTGTACGAGCGCGGCGGGCGCTGGCACGTCGCCGGCGACGCGCTGGCCGAGGTCAGGGTCGACGCCCGGCACGTGCGCACCGGTGACGGCGAGGCCCTGGAGTGGTCCGGCACCCCGTGGCGGCAGGTCGCCGAGGCCCTGGAACGCACACCGGTCGCCGACTGGCGCGTCTACGGCTGGGCCTGCTTCGAGCTGGCCGCCCCGGACCTGCCGGCCGACGGCCAGGTGCTCGCCCATCTCGTCGTCCCCCGGCTGGAGTTCGAGATCACGGCGGACCGGGTGCTGGTCCGGGCGGTGGACCCGGGCGAGCTGGACGCCGCGCTCAAGCTGGTCACCGAACCCGGCGCCCGACCCGGGCACCAGCCGGTCCCGGTCGACATACGCGCCGACCCCACGACATACCACTGCGGGGTCTCCCACACGGTCGCCGAGATCGGGCGCGGCCGGCTGGAGAAGGCCATCGTGTCCCGCCCGGTGCCCGTCCCGTTCCGGGTCGACCTGTGCGCCACCTACCTGACCGGCCGCCGCCACAACACCCCGGCCCGGTCCTTCCTGCTGGACCTCGGCGGCTGGCAGGCCGCCGGGTTCAGCCCCGAGACGGTGGTCGAGACGGACACTTCGGGCCGCGTCTCCACCCAGCCGCTGGCCGGCACCCGGGCGCTCACCGGCGATCCCGACACCGACGAGGCGCTCCGCGCCGAGCTGCTGACCGACCCGAAGGAGGTCTACGAGCACGCCGCCTCGGTCCGCCTCGCGGTCGAGGAGCTCACCTCCGTCGGCCGACCCGGGTCCACCCACGTCACCGAGTTCATGACGGTCAAGCGGCGCGGCAGCGTCCAGCACCTGGCCTCCCGCGTCGCCACCACCCTGGCCGAGGGCCGCACCGGCTGGGACGCGCTCGGCGCGGTGTTCCCGCCCGTCACCGCCTCCGGCATCCCCAAGGCCGCCGCCTACCGGCTGATCGCCGAACTGGAGGACCAGCCGCGCGGCCTGTACGCCGGAACGGTGCTGATGGCCGGCGCCGACGGCTCGCTCGACGCCGCGCTCGTGCTGCGCGCCGTCTACCAGCGCGACGGCCGGGCCTGGCTACGCGCCGGCGCGGGCGTCGTCGCCGGCTCGCGGCCGGCCCGGGAGTACGAGGAGACCTGCGAGAAGCTCGCCGCCGTCGCCCCGTACGTCGTGCCCGCCGACCACTGACCCACCGAACCCCCTGGAAGGGCCCCATGCTCGACGGATTCACCGCCTGGCCGACGGAGTTCGCGGACCGCTACCGCGAACTCGGCTACTGGCGGGGCCGCACCCTCGGCTCGCTGCTGCGCGAACAGGCGCTCGCCACGCCCGAGCACACCGCCGTGGTGGACGGCGGCCACCGCTGGACCTACCGCGAGGTCGACGACCTCGCCGACCGGCTGGCCGCCGGACTGCACCGACGCGGGTTCACCGCCGGTGACCGGGTGCTGGTCCAACTGCCGAACATCGCGGAGTTCGTGCCCCTGCTGTTCGCGCTGTTCCGGCTCGGCGCGGTCCCGGTGCTCGCCCTGCCCGCGCACCGCGAGACCGAACTCGTCCACCTGGCCCAGCTATCAGGGGCGCGGGCGTACGTGATCCCGGACGTCCACCTCGGCCACGACCACCGGGCGCTCGCCCGCACCCTGCTGGCCGAGGCGCCACAGCTGCGCGAGGTGCTGGTGGCCGGCGAGGCGCAGGAGTTCACGGCGCTGGCCGAAGTGACCGCCGACCCGCTGCCGCTGGCCGGGCCGGACCCGTCGGACGTGGCGCTGCTGCTGCTGTCCGGCGGAACCACCGGCGCGCCCAAGCTCATCCCGCGCACGCACAACGACTACGTCTACAACGCCACGGCCAGCGCCGAGGTGTGCGGCTTCGACGCCTCCACCCGCTACCTGGCCGCGCTGCCGGTCGCGCACAACTTCCCGCTGGCCTGCCCGGGCCTGCTGGGCACGCTGAGCGTGGGCGGCACGGTGGTGCTCACCCCGACCCCGAGCCCCGACGACGCCTTCCCGCTGATCGAGCGGGAGCGGGTCACCGCCACCGCGCTGGTGCCGCCGCTCGCCCTGCTCTGGCTGGAGGCCGCCGAGTGGACGCCCGCGGACCTCGGCAGCCTGGAACTGCTCCAGGTCGGCGGGGCCCGGCTCAAGGCCGAGGCCGCCCGGCGGGTCGGCCCGGTGCTCGGGTGTGCCCTCCAGCAGGTGTTCGGGATGGCCGAGGGCCTGCTCAACTACACCCGCGCGGACGATTTCGAGAAGTTGCTGCTGGAGACCCAGGGCCGCCCGCTGGCCGAGCACGACGAGCTGCGGATCGTCGGTCCGGACGACCGCGAAGTGGCGCCGGGCGAGACCGGCGAGCTGCTGGTGCGCGGCCCGTACACGATCCGCGGCTACTACCGCGCGCCCGAGGCCAACCGCGCCGCGTTCACCCCGGACGGCTTCTACCGCAGCGGCGACCTGGTGCGCCGACTGCCCAGCGGCCACCTGATCGTCGAGGGCCGGATCAAGGACGTGATCAACCGGGGCGGCGACAAGGTCCCGGTGGAGGAGGTGGAGAACCTGCTGCTCGCCCACCCGGCCGTGCACGACGCGGCGCTGGTCGGGGTGCCGGACGACGTGCTCGGTGAGCGCAGCTGCGCCTGCGTGATCGCCCAGGGCGCCGCCCCCACCCGTGCCGAGCTGAACGCCCACCTCACCGGCCGCGGCCTCGCCGCGTTCAAACTGCCGGACCGCCTGGTCGTGCTGGACGCCTTCCCCCGGACCGCCCTCGGCAAGGTCAACCGGCGCGAACTCGCCTCCCTGGTAAGGGAGTCGGACCATGGCTGAGCACACGGAAGGCGGACTGCGCACGCTGTCCGCCCTGGTCGCCACCGAGCCGGGCATCCGCGCCCGGCTGCGGTCGGCCGCCCTGCTCGGCGTCATGTCCGGAGCCGGGGCGGTCGCGGGCTTCGTCTGCGCCGCCTACGCCACGGGCGGGCTGTTCGGCGCCGATCCGTCCTTCCCGGTCGGCTGGACGGTCGGTGCGCTCGCGGCGCTGATGCTGTCCTTCGCCGCCCGCTGGCTGGCCGACCATCTGGCGCACGAGGCCAGCTACGACTTCGAGGTCGCGCTGCGCCGCCGCCTGGCCGACGCGCTGGCCCGGATGCCGCTCGGCGAGGTGCAGCGGCTGGGCTCCGGGCGGATCAAGAAGATCCTCCAGGACGACGTCAAGGCCCTGCACAACGCGGTGGCCGATGCCCTGCCGTTCGTCGGCTCCGGGATCGCCCAGCCGCTGGCCGCGCTGCTCGCCCTCGGCGTCGTCCAGTGGCGGCTGCTGCTCGCGGTGCTGGTGGTGGTCCCGGTGGCGATCGTCTGCATGTCGCTGCTGACCCGGGACCACGCCGAGCAGCGGGCCCGGTACAACGCCGCCAACGAGCGGGTCAACGCGGCCGTGGTGGAGTTCGTCCAGGGCATGCCGGTGGTGCGGACCTTCGACGACGGCCGCTCGTCGGTCGGCCGGTTCACCGCCTCGGTACGGGAGTTCACCGAGGCGGTGGCCGCGTGGATCGCCACCTCGCGGGCCTCCGGGGTGGTCAACCAGCTGTTCGTGGTGCCGCTGCCGACGCTGCTGGTGGTGGCCGCCGCCTCGGTGCCGATGCGCGCGGCCGGCTGGATCTCCACCACCGAGCTGCTGCTCGCCCTGATGACCGGGGCGATGCCGGTCGAGGCGGTGGCGCCGCTGATGCACCTGGCCAACCACCTCAACGACGCCAAGGCGGGCGCGGTGCGGATCGCCGAGCTGCTGGCCACCGGGCCCCTGCCCGAACCGGCTCACCCGCGCGTGCCGGAGGGCTCCGCGGTCACCCTGGAGGGCGTCACCTTCCGCTACCCGGGCGCCGACCGGACCGAGCCCGTCCTGGACGGCGTCGACCTGCACGTCCCGGCCGGTACGGTGTGCGCGCTGGTCGGCCCGTCCGGTTCCGGCAAGTCGACGGTGGCCCGGCTGATCCCGCGCTTCTTCGACGTCGAGGCAGGCTCGGTGCGCATCGGCGGGGTGGACGTCCGCGACATCGCCGGGGACGTGCTGCTGCGGCACGTCGCCCTGGTGTTCCAGGAGCCCTTCCTGGTCGCCGGAACGGTCGAGGAGAACATCCGCCTCGCCCGGCCGCAGGCCACCGACGCCGAGGTCCGCGCCGCGGCCCGGGCCGCCGCCGCCCACGACTTCATCGTCGAAGAACTGCCGGACGGCTACCGCACCCAGGTCGGGGAACGCGGCTCCCGGCTCTCCGGCGGGCAGCGCCAGCGGATCACCATCGCCCGCGCGATCCTCTCCGACGCGCCGGTCGTCGTCCTCGACGAGGCCACCGCCTTCGCCGACCCGGAGAGCGAGGCCGCCATCCAGGAGGCGGTGGCCCGGCTCACCCGTGGCCGGACCGTCCTGGTCATCGCCCACCGGCTCGGCACCATCGCCGACGCCGACCAGATCGCCGTGCTCGACCACGGACGGATCGTCGAACGCGGCCGGCACGCCGACCTGCTCGCCGCCGACGGCCGCTACGCCCGGCTCTGGGCCCGCCACGACCGGGCGGCCGGCTGGGGGCTGTCCGGCCACTGTTCGAACGCCCAGGACGCCACCGGCGCTCAGGAAACCACCGGAAAGGAGGCCGTCCGATGAGCCGGATCCTGCGCCTGATGCTCACCGCGGCCGGCCCGTACGCGCCGCAGTTCCGCCGCACCCTGCGGATCTCGGTCGCGGCGAGCCTGGTCCAGGCGGCGGCGTACGCGAGCTTCGTACCGCTGCTCGCCGAGCTCACCCACGAGCCGGTGGACACCGGCCGGGCCTGGCTCTGGACGGGGGTGCTGGCCGTCCTGGTGGTGCTCGAAGGGGCGCTGCGGGTCCGGGAGCTGGGCTTCACCTACGGCTACTGGCACCTGGTCACCGAGGCCACCAGGCTGCGGCTGGGCGAGCGGCTGCGGGCGATCCCGCAGCAGGAGCTGGCCCGCCGGGCGGCCGGCGACCTGACCTCGGTGGTCGGCGCCAACGCGACCGCTGCGGCCACCGCCGTGTCCACGCTGTCCACCCTGTTCGTCCAGCTGGTGACCGTCCCGGTGGTGCTCGGCCTGATGGTCGTCCTGCTGGACTGGCGGCTTGGGCTGGTGCTCGCGGCAGCGGTGGGCGCGGCACTGCCGCTGGTCCGCCGGGTGCAGCGCTCGTCCAACGCCGGCTTCCACGCGGTGGACGAGGCCGACGCGCGGACGGCGAGCCGGATCGTCGAGTACGTGCAGGGTCAGCCGGTGTTCCGGGCCACCGGGCAGTCCGGCGCCGGCTCGCCCCGGCTGAAGGAGGTGCTCGCCCACCAGCACCACATCCAGTCGGCCGCGAACCGCTCGGCCGCCGTGCCCCTTGCCGCGGCCCAACTCCTGGTCCGGCTGGCCCTGGTGGCGCTGGTCGCGGTCGGCGCCGCGCTGGTCCTGGACGCCCGGCTCTCCCCCGGGCTGCTGGTCGCCGTGGTGGTCACCGCCGCCCGGTTCGCGGAGCCGCTGAGCATGGCGGCCGTGATGACCAAGCTGTTCGAGATGTCCGAGGCCGCGCTGGCCCGGGTGGACGAGGTCCTCCAACTGCCGTCCCTGCCGGTCGAACCGGGCGGCACCGAACCCAAGGGCTTCGAGCTCCGCTTCGAGCAGGTCACCTTCGGCTACGACGGGCAGGAGCGCCCCACCCTGCGGGAGTTCGACCTCACCGTGCCCGAACGCAGCCTGACCGCGCTGGTCGGGCCGTCCGGCTCGGGCAAGACCACCGTCACCCGGCTCATGGCCCGCTACGCCGACCCGCAGCACGGCACCGTCCGGCTCGGAGGGACGGACCTGCGGACCCTCGAACCCGACGAACTACTGCGCCACATCGCCGTGGTCTTCCAGGACGTCCACCTCTTCGACGACACCATCCGGGCCAACATCGCCATGGCAAGGCCGGACGCCACCGACGAGGAGGTCGAGGCGGCGGCCCGCGCCGCCAACGTGCACGAGTTCGTGGACCGGCTGCCGCAGCGGTACGGGACCCGGGTCGGCGAGATCGGCTCGGCCCTGTCCGGCGGCGAGCGCCAGCGCATCTCGATCGCCCGGGCGATCCTCAAGGACGCGCCCGTGGTCCTGCTCGACGAGCCCACGGCCGCCCTCGACACCGAGTCGGAACTGGTGGTCCAACAGGCGGTGGAACGCCTGGTGGCCGGCCGGACGGTGGTGGTGATCGCCCACCGGCTGTCCACGGTGGTCGGCGCGGACCAGATCGCGGTCGTCGAAGAGGGCCGGGTCACCCAGCGCGGCACCCACACCGAACTGCTCGCCGAACCCGACGGCCGCTACGCCCGGATGTGGGCGGCCCAGCAGACTGCCCGCCGCTGGCAGCTGCCGGCGTCATCCGCCCAAGGAGCCGTTCAGCGCCCAAGCGAGTCGGTCCGACCCTGATCCGAATTCGGCGTTCCGGCCCGGTTCCGGTGTTCGTCACCGCCGCATCCGGGACGCCTCATCGAGCAGACCTGCGACGGTGTCATCGCTGAGCGCGCACCGGACGACCCGACCTTCCCCGGTGGCGCAGTCGGTCGCGGTCCAGGACCAAGGCGCACACCGTCCTCCGGGACACCGACCTCGACCTCTCCCCCGGCACCTGCACCGCCTGCGGCCGCGGGTCTGTCCATCGGCCGCCGATAACGGGTCTGTACGGTCTTCTGGACAGGCCCGAGGTCGTCTCCACTCGCGCGACCAGGTCGGCACCCGATACGACCAGGGCCCGCACCGTCGGGTGCGGGCCCTGGTCGTTGAGCAGGTCCGGCCCGACGCCGAAGACCTCCTCGACGGCCCAGGCAGCTGATGGGAGCTGACTGGGTGTCACCGTCGCGTACGGACAGCGTGCGGTGAACGCGCACGCTCGGCCAAACGGATGAGATGCGACCCTTTTGCTAGTCGCCCAGCGCCACCAGTGCGCTACTTGGAGCAATCACATTCCGATGGGCCGCCCATCCCTTGCCGGGGGACATGGTCGAACCATCCGGAGACATCGGTGTTCCCGGTTCGGCAGCTGCGGGCGCCCCCGGTGAGGATTTCCGGTCTGTTGTCGGCTGACGCGTCTGCGGCGGCCGACAGCGGTCGACGGCCCCGTGAACGAAGGGAACGTCATGCCTGCGATTCTCAGTTGGGGACCACTGGTGGAAGGTCCCACCGTGCCTGTGGGAGCCGGTCCCATCGGTATCGCCATCACACCGAGCGGGCGATACGCGTATGTCGCCAACAACGGCGACAGCACCGTGAGCGTGATCGACACCGCGTTCTTCACCACGGTCGCCACCATCCCCGGTCTCGCCGGCCCCGTGGGTGTGGCCCTCGGCCCGAGCGGAACCAGCGCCTACGTGACCAACGCCAGCTCTGGCACCGTCAGCGTCATCAGCACTGCCACCAACACGGTCACCGCCACCATCACGGTGGGAAGCAGTCCGTTCGAGGTGGCACTCACACCCGACGGGACGCTCGGCTACGTCGCCAACCACGGATCCGGCACCGCCAGCGTCATCGACACCGCCACCAACACGGTCACCGCCACCATCGGGCTGGGCAACAGCCCCAACGGGGTCGGCGTCGCACCCGACGGGCGCCGGGTCTACATCAGCAACCAAGGCTCCGGCACCGTCAGCGTCATCGACACCGCCACCAACACGGTCACCGCCACCATCACGGTCGGTGCCAACCCCATCGGGGTGGCGGTCACCCCGGACGGGAGCCACGTCTATGTGGCGAACAACGGCGACGGCACCGTGAGTGTGATCGACACGGCCACCGATACCGTGGTCGGCTCCCCCATCCCGGTGGGCACCAACCCGGCCGGCGCGGCGAGCAGCCCGGACGGCTCCCAGATCTGGGTGGTCAACTTCGGCTCGAACTCGGTGAGCGTGATCGACACGGCCACCAACACCGTGACGGACACCCTCACTGTGGGCGCCTCCCCCTCCCGGGTGGCCATCACTCCCAACGGGCTGTCCAGTTATGTGACCGACAACGGCGCGAACGCCGTCACCGTGATCGAGAAGCTCCGTGCCATCAGTCCTAATGCCGGCCCCATCGAAGGCGGCACGGTGGTCACCATCACCGGGGTCAACCTGGCGGGCGCCACCGCAGTGAACTTCGGTTCCCGTCAGGCGTCCGTCATCGCTGACACGGCCAACCAGCTCACCGTCATCAGCCCACCTGGTTCCGGTACGGTCCCGGTCACGGTCGTGACGCCCGGGGGTACCAGCAACCAGGCGCTGTTCCAGTACGTCCCCCCTCCGGTGGTGACGGGCATCGACCCGATATCCGGGCCCATCGCCGGTGGCACCAGCGTGACCATCTCCGGCATCGGCCTGCGGACCGCCCACTCGGTCACCTTCGGGGCAACCCCGGTGCGTCCCACCGTGGTCTCCGACACCCAGCTGACCGTCACCGCCCCGCCCGGCACCACCGCAGGGTCCGTCCCCGTCAGCGTCACCACCGCCGGCGGGACGGCCCGCAACCTCACCTACACCTATCTGGACGCCCCCACCGTGACGGCCCTCAGCCCCGGCTCCGGACCGGTCGCCGGCGGTACACCGATCACCCTCACCGGTACCGGCCTCACGACAACCAACCAGGTGACCCTGGGCGGTGTGCCGGTGGCGTTCAACGTTATCTCGGACACCACCCTCACGCTCCAGTCCCCGCCTGGGACGGCAGGTCCCGCGAACCTGACCGTCATCACCTCCGCCGGCGCCGCCACCGTCACCTACACCTACCTGCCCGCGCCCACCGCCTAGGCGACGGCACCGCCTCGCCCCTGTCTCGAAGGAGCAATCACGCGACTCAACCACCTGGCCGTCCGCTGCGGCTTTACCTGGACGGCCGGGACGTGCCCGGCCCGGGGGAGCAGCCGGAGGAGGCGTTCACCGCCTGCCTGACGGCCATTGAGGGCCGCGCCCGGGAGCACCTGGTCGCCGTGTAGCCCCGCCGTACGCCGAAGGGCGGCACCGGTCTTGATGGTCCGGTGCCACCCTTCGGCGTACGCGTGGTCCTCCCCGCTGCCCTGCCGACTCGGCGTCAGGCTCCGCGGTGCCCGCCGCGACCGGTTCGAGGGCAGTCTCCTGGTGCCGCCCGTGGAGACCGACCCCGCGGCTTCACCACGAACCCACGGGTCCTGTCGGGCTCGGAAAGTCATCGCCGCAGGTGGCAGCGATAGAGCGACCTCGGCTGGCACCATGTCCGCGTGATCGTTTCGCTGCTTACAAGGTGGCCCGCAAGCTGTTGTCCGTACCCGGGGTGCTGCTGCGCCGCCAGATATCCGGCCGCTCCGCTACGAGCCCGCGGACAGGTTCTGGCTGGCAGCGCTCCCCAGCCTGATACCCCGTCACCGTTGGCGGGCAGTCTTCCCGGTCACTCCCGGCACGCTGCTGGCTTGGCACCACCGACTCATCACGGCGAAGTGGGCTACAGCACACGGCGCACCCGCACCGGGCGACCGCCGACCAAGGCAGCACTCAAGAAGCTGATCCTGCACCTCGCCCGAGAGAACACGAGGTGGGGCCACAAGCGGATCCAGGGCGAGCTGGCCCGTCTCGGGCACCCGATCGCCGCATCCACGGTGTGGGAGATCCTCCATGCCGCCGGCATCGACCCAGCCCCGCGCCGCACCGGCCCGTCCTGGCGCGAGTTCCTCACGAACCAGGCCGAGGGCATCCTCGCGGCGGACTTCCTCCATCTGGACACCGTGTTCGGCCAGCGGCTGTACGCGCTGGCGTTCCTCGAACACGGCACCCGACGCCTGCCCATCACCGGCGTCACCGCCCACCCCACCCGGGACTGGGCAGCGCAGCAGGCCCGGAACCTGGCAGCCGACCTCGGCTCCCATGCGGAGTCCCTACGCTTCCTGCTGCGCGACCGGGACGGCAAGTACGGCCAGGCCTTCGACGCCGTCTTCGAGGCCGAAGATATGGAGATCCTCAAGAGTGCGCCGCGAACTCCCCGGATGAATGCCCACTGCGAGCGAGTGATCGGGAGCATCCGGCGTGAGGCCCTCGACCATGTCCTCATCTTGAACGAGGCCCACGCCCGGCAGGTCCTGACCGCCTACCAGCAGCACTACAACGCACACCGCCCCCACCGGGCACGCAACCAGCTACCGCCCGGCGCCCACGAGCAGCCCACCGCACACGACCTCGAGGGCCGAAAACTCCTGCGCACCCGCGTCCTCGGCGGCGTCATCAACGAGTACCGATACGCAGCTTGACCAGCAGCGATGACTTTTCGAGCCCCACACGTTCCGACGGCGGCCACCGCCGCTACTCCCGCTACCAACTGCGCATCGCCATGCGCGCCCGTGACCTCGTCGACCAGGGCACCGCCATCGAGGCCGCCTGCCGCATCGTCATCCTCGAAGACCAACTCGAAGAAGCCCTGCGTATCAACGAAGAGCTCCGCGGTTCCCCGCGCGGCCAGGAGTCCGCCGCCGACACCTGACCCGCCTGCCAGGCCGACTAGACCGGTCCGCGGCGAGCGACGGGCGCTCACGCCGCCCCGGACACGATTACCCCTCAGCCCCCGGTCGCCGGCTGACCGTTCTCCACCGGCCAGGCCGCCCGACACCCTGCCTCACTGGCGCGGACCGGTTCCAGGCCGCCCGGTACGACGGCACGCCGCCCGTTGAAGTACACACCCGGGGCGTTCGTCCACTACCGTTCCGCCCGGGTCATGACGCGTGCCCCGCAGCGTGAGCCCGGGCCCGGCCTGCTTCCCGTTGACCGGACCGAGCCCGCGCTCCCACTGCCTCGGTCGTATCCCCGATGACCACTCGCGACCGCCCGCGCCGCGCGAGTGGTGACCGAGGAAGGGACGCCGACGCTACTTCCGCACGGCCCGCTCTTCGGATGCACCGGCCCCCTCGGGACCGGATCGTTCAGGCCACGCTCAGTGCACAACTGTGCTTCCCTTGCCTGGCCCTTGGCCGCGCCCGCCGCTGACGGTTCGCCTGCGCTGAGCGGGGCGGTCCGCGCGGTCGCCCGGCCGCTACGGTGGGGTTGCGCCGCCGCACGCGGGTCGTCAGGCAAGTCGCCCGTTTTGCGGGCGCACTACGGCCCGCCCGAGACCGGGCCGCGAGGAGTACTCGGTGGCCGTCCCCGCGGAGTCCGCCCCCCTGCCCTCGACATCCGCCTGCGATCGGGAACCGGCGGCCTGGTGCTCGACCCGATGGGCGACCCGGACCAGGACAGCGGCCCAATGCTGAACGCTACCGTGGACAGCGCCCTGGACGCGCGACTGTCGGCGCGTCGGCGCCGGCAGAGCTGGCCTAGAAGCTGAGCAGGCCGATGGCGTGGCCGTCGGGGTCGACCACCGGCCACGTGTCCAGGCCGTGGGCCCGCATGGTGGCGGCTGCGGTGGTGGCGAGCATGTCGGCGGTGGCGAACGGGGCCTGGTCGAGGACGATGTCGCGCACCGGGGTGCGCTCGGTGGACCGGGTGCGGGTCTGGAACGGTGCGAGGTGCAGGCGGGTCAGCAGCCCGGCGCAGCGGCCGTCGTCGTCGCGGACCAGGAGGTGGTCGGCGCCGGAGCTGTGCAGGATGTCGATCGCCATGTCGACCATGACGTCGTCGCTGATCTGCAGCTCGGGGTGTCTCATGAGGTCGCCGACCGTGACGGTGGTCGCGGGGTGTTCGAGGGTGAGGGTCATGGGCGGACTCCTTGGTGTCGGTTCCGCCGGGGCCGGCGGTGGTCGGGGCATCGGCGGTGGGATGGCCGGCGGGGGTCCGCCGGAGCGGGCAGGGACTCGTGTTTCGCGCTGGTGAGTCGTTTGGGCCTGGACCGCAGCGCGGTCCAGGCCCACAGCTGCCTACTAGGCGGCGAGGGCGACGCGCCTCGGTGCCCGGCGGCGGCCGGAGGAGGCCTGGTTGTCGCGGCCTGCGACGGTCTCGCGGGTGTCACCGGCCGCGTGGGCGGGACGGCCGCGGCGGCCGCGACTCGTGGACGGGCTGCGGCGCGGCCGCTCGACGACGGGGGCGGCGATCACCGTGGGGATACCGGTGGGCACGCGGGCGCCGGTGATGCGGGTCAGGTCCTCGTCGCCGGCGCTGACCCTGGTGGTGACAGGGGTGATCCCGGCGGCGGTCATCAGGCGGGCCATCGCACGGCGCTGGTTGGGCAGCACCAGCGTGACGACGGTGCCGGACTCGCCGGCCCGAGCGGTGCGGCCGCCCCGGTGGAGGTAGTCCTTGTGGTCTGCCGGCGGGTCCAGGTTGACGACCAGGTCGAGCCCGTCGACGTGGATGCCGCGGGCGGCGACGTTGGTCGCGATCAGCGCGGTGACCTGGCCGGTGCGGAACTGCTCCAGGGTGCGGGTGCGCTGCGGCTGGGACTTGCCGCCGTGCAGGGCGGCGGCCTTCACCCCGTTGGCGAGCAGGTCCTCCACCAGGCGGTCCGCGCCGTGCTTGGTGTCGATGAACATGATCACCCCGCCGTCACGGGAGGCGATGTGGGCGATCGTGGCGTTCTTGTCGTAGTTCTGCACGTGCAGGACGTGGTGCTCCATGGTGCTGACCGCTCCTGCGGACGGGTCCACCGAGTGCGTGACCGGGTCCTTGAGGAAGTTCCGCACGAGCCGGTCGACGTTGCGGTCCAGGGTGGCGGAGAACAGCATGGTCTGGCCGCCTTCGGCGACCTGGCCGAGGAGCTCGGTGACCTGCGGCAGGAAGCCCATGTCGGCCATCTGGTCGGCCTCGTCGAGGACCGTGATGCCGACCCCGTCCAGCTGGCAGTCGCCGCGCTGGATCAGGTCCTTGAGCCGGCCGGGGGTGGCCACCACGACCTCCGCCCCGTGATTCAAAGCTTTGGCCTGACGCCCGATCGACATCCCGCCCACCACGGCCGCCATCCGCAGCCGCACCGCGTGCGCGAACGGGGTGAGAGCGTCGGTCACCTGTTGCGCGAGCTCGCGGGTGGGGACCAGCACCAGGGCCAGCGGGCGGCGCGGCTCGGCGCGCCGCCCGGCGGTGCGAGCCAGGACGGCGAGGCCGAACGCGATGGTCTTGCCGGAGCCGGTGCGGCCTCGGCCCAGCACGTCGCGTCCGGCCAGCGAGTTCGGCAGCGTCGCGGCCTGGATCGGGAACGGCGCAGTGACGCCCCGGCGGGTCAGGGTGGAGAGCAGAGCCTTGGGCATGTCCAGTTCGTCGAACGCTTCGACGGCCGGGAGCGCCGGGGTGGTGCTCACTGGCATAGCGAACTCGCCCTGCGGAGAAGAACTCTGGCGGGCGCTACGGCCGCGGGCGGGCCGGTCTCCGTAGAAGGAGCTGCCGCTGGACCGGGAGGATGCCGAGGAGCGGGAGTTGGCGTTCTGGTACGAGGAGCGACTGGAGCGGTTCATGTGAGACCTTCCTGGGGCGGCACGTCGCGAGGAAGCTCCGCAGCGCGAGGCGCCAGCAGGAGGTCGCAAGGAACGGGCCGAAATGTGGGGAGCGGGGCGTGGACGGTGGAACCGTGCGGCACGCGCTCGCCGCGGAGGGCGGGAGCGGAGAACCTCGAACCGTGAGCTGTCACGGCAAGGCCGCGATCCGGACGCGGCGCTGTGCGTCTCGCGTGGGGATGGCCGCCGGTCGCGGAGCCAGGGGGCCAGAAACAGCCGGGGAAGTGCGTCGTGGCGCAATGCCGAGGGGCCCGCACCGGGCATCATGTACGCGGTGCGGGCCCCTCGCTGCTAGGCGGGTGCCATGGCAGAAAAACTACAGCGGACGAATGTTCTCGGCCTGCGGGCCCTTCTGGCCCTGCGTGACGTCGAACTCGACCTTCTGGCCCTCGAGCAGCTCACGGAAGCCGTTGGCGTTGATGTTCGAGTAGTGGGCGAAGACGTCAGCGCCGCCACCATCCTGCTCGATGAAGCCGAAGCCCTTTTCCGCGTTGAACCACTTCACAGTGCCATTAGCCATAAAGAAATCTCCTTCAAGGGGCTGTCCGAAGCACGCACAGCGCGCGCTTCGAGTCGCCGCGATGAGCACCCACCCGGGGAAGAGCCGGGAAACAAAAATGTGCCTGCGAAACACCAGCAGGCGCACACAAAGTTCATGGGAACCACTACTGCAACTAAAACGACTCTAGCAGGCCCGGGCCCGCCGCGGGCGGATATTCCACCCCGGTCCTGCAGAGCCCCTTCCCCGGGACCGCCGGGCGCGGGGCAACAGGCCCGTCAACACGCATGAACGGCAGCCCGGTTGGGCATGGATCCCGCCTCCTGGGCACCGACCACTCGCTCTTCCAGGAGGGCGAGTCGCGCGGGAGCCGAGCACCCGCCCCCCGCCGCGACAGGCCCGGGAAAGCGACGCACCACGCCCACCGGCGCCATCCGGGGGCGCGCTGGACGGCTTGCGCGAAATTCCTGTCGTAGCTCCGAAATCGAGTGCGCCGAGAAGTCCCGCTCCCGCGATTTTCGGCGCATACTGCAGGGAATGACGAAATCTGCAGCAGTCCGCCGTGTCCTGCCCACCAGCCCCTTCAAGGCCCGGATCGAAGCACCGCGCAAGCACTTCGCCGTCGGCGACCGGGTCACCCACGACACCTACGGCCTCGGTCGGGCCATCGGCGTCGAAGGCGACAGCGACATCGCGGTACTCGTCGACTTCGGATCGCGGCGGGAACGCATCACCCAGCCCTACACCGCGATGTTCAAACTCTGACCCAGGACGCACGCGGTTCTCCGCCGAGTGCGCCGCGCACGGCGCGGACCCTGCGGTACGCCCCTGGCCCGTCGGATCGGCGCACCGTCCACAGGACGCGCACCCTGGCCGGGTCGAACGGGAACCCGACGCTCCGGCCCCGTAGCCTCACCGGCAATGGCCGGAAGGGCATGTGACGAGTCGTCACCGATGGGCGGGTGCGGGCTGGGCAGGCGATAAACTCTGCGCGTGGATGACAAACATCTGTTTGAGTCCGTCTGTGCGGTGCTCTCCCACCGGGTTCGAGCCGACACCGTCGCAGGCGGCCGGGCTCTTCGCCCGGCCGCGGCCGGGGGGGCGGCCTGGTGCTGGGGTGGAGCCCGGGCCAGGACCTGATCGGACCGACCCTCCACGCCTGCCCGCATCCCGCCGACGTCGCCGGGCGCACCGAGTTCCGCGGCGTCCGCGGCGCGCTGATGCTGGCCCTGGCGGAGGTCCTCGGCTCCGCGGGCTTCACCGTCACCACCCTCGGAGCCGACCTGCTCGTCACCGCCGGCCCGCATGATCCTGGCGATGCCCCGGCCCTCACGGCCGCCGCCACCTGCCCTGCACCGCGGCGCAGCCGATCGGCGTGTCAGGTCGCCGTCGCGTAGCGCCCGGCCGTGCAGCAGGCGCAAGGCCCGTGGCCGCCATGGCCGCTGCCCCGGGCCCGTGGGCGCCGCGGAGGCCGTGTCCTATTCTGGGGGCATGTCGAACCCTGACGGGCTGCTCGTCGACATCGCCGCGATGGTCGAGTCCGAGCACAGCAATCAGATGTCCCTGACCGTGGTGGTCCCCGGCGCCGTGATCACCGGCAGGCTCGCGCCGGTGACCCTGTGGTTGGAGCGGGTCGAGGAGGTCCTCCAGGCCTCGGAGCACCTGAAGCCCTTCGCCGCTCTCTTCGCCCCGCCCGCCGACGGCCCGCCCGCGCGGCCCACTCATCTGCATCTCCACCGGGCGAAGATCCTGCAGGGCGACTTCGGGCTGCCCCACACCGGCGGCATGTACCGCATCGCCATCGAGGACGTCAGCAGCTGGACGGTCGGGGACCTCAGCTACTCCGATTCCTGAGAACCACCGCAGGCCCAAGTGGCCGCCTGGCCTGGCGCCCTACGTCCCCGCAACAAGGAGTCGCTGAGCCTTGAGTGGGGTGTCGTGACGGCTGGTCCGGGTGGGACCGCTGACGGCCCTGGCCGCAGAGGCGAAGGGCACAGCGGGCGGAAGGCACCGGCGCCCCGGGCGGTGCCGCCCTCTCTGAGCGGACCATCCCGAGCACCTGGCCGACGGGGTCCAGCCCGGCCGCGCCCTCCAGCCGCCACCTCTTGTGCCGCGCCGCGGTGTTGCCGTACGGGGCGACGGCCGGAGCGTGCGGCGCGAGGCCGTCCCCCTGTCTGGCCTCTGCGGCGGGCGGCCGTACGGCTGGAAGGAGCTGTGGGCCAGGTTGCCGGTCCGGTCAGGTGTCCGTGGTGGGCTCCTGGTGGTGTTGGGTGCGGCGGAGTTGTTCGTTGATGCGCAGGGCTTCCTCGAGTTGGTCTTCGAGGATGACGATGCGGCAGGCGGCTTCGATGGGGGTGCCCTGGTCGACGAGGTCACGGGCGCGCATGGCGATGCGTAGTTGGTAGCGGGAGTAGCGGCGGTGGCCGCCGTCGGAGCGCAGGGGGGTGATGAGGCGGTGTTCGCCGAGGGCTCGTAGGAAGCCGGGGGTGGTGCCGGTCATCTCGGCGGCGCGGCCCATGGTGTAGGCGGGGTAGTCGTCGTCGTCGAGTTTGTCGGGTGTGTCGGGGCTGGCCGTTGTAGTCACTGCACCTCTCTGGTTCTCGGGGAGAACGCGTCGAGGGGCCCCGGGGCCGTAGTCGGCTCCGGGGCCCCGAAGGGGAACAACACCATCTACCGGCCTTGGCCGGTCCTGTTACTTCCGCACTGCCCCGGGGGGGTGTGCGGGGATCGCGAATGCGTGACCGGAAACCACCGTCCTTGCCTTGGGGTCTGCGGTGTCCGCCCGGGTGAGTGTTCACGGGCCGGGCGATCCTGATGGCGCTTGCGCCCTCCGTTCATCCTTTGTACTGAACTGTCACTTTCGTACTGCTGGTACCGCACTCACTGAACTGCGTACTGCTGGTCGGTGGCCGTGACGGCCCACCCGATCCGGCAGCCCGGGCCCCGCCGGCCGTCCTGCACCTGCGCCGACTTGGAACCCCACTGCCCGGACCCCTCGACACGCGCGCCCGCAGTCTGGGCGCCTTTGCCGAGGTCCTGCCTGTCTTGCGACTGCCGGTACTGCACTCACTGAACTGCGTATCTACGGGTATCGCTGGTGGCGGCCCCTGATACCTGCGGGCCGCCCGGTCCGGCAGCCAGCCCCGTCGCCGTCCTGCACCTGCCTGGCTTCGGAACTCCACTGCCGGACCGAACCGCGAACTTCTGTCCAACAACCCCGGCCAGTTCGTGTCTGGCCGGTATCGCCGACTGCTGTCTACGAGAGAAACGTTAGACCCGCCCACGGGCAATGTCTACTCCGGCGCGCATAGATTTTGCGGCGCCCGCGAGTGAGGTAGCCTTCCGCTCCGCGGCGGCGGCAACCCCCCGAGCCGCCGCCGCGCGCCCGAAGAAACGAGCGACACCCCGCATGGAGGCGGCAGTGGAACACCTGGTGCCCACAGCACCAGAGACAGCCCGCAACGGACAGGCGGATCTGATCGAGGCGATCACCGGGGCCGTGCGCGACGGCGACAACCGAACTGTCCGCCGGCTGCTGGACCGCTTCGCCGAACTGGCCACCATCGCCGACCTGTACGCCTTGCGCGACGCCCTCGACACCGCCCGCCCATCTGGTGCCCACGGGTAGAGGTGACTCCTGCCGGAACGCCCTAGCGGACCTGCCCGACCAGGGCGTTTCAGATCGATCTTGCGCCTGGCGTCGTGGTGCGCAGCGCGCTCGCCCTGAGTGGTCGGGGCGAGGGGAGCCGATGCCCGTCCAGTAGGCGAGCTCCAGCACCGTGCCGGTGCCCGCCAGTGCCCGGTACGGCTGGACGGAGCGCACCTGCCGAGGCGGATGTCGCAGCGCACCACTGTGGCGCCGGACTTGAACCGGGTACTCGGCAGGGGCGGTAGCGGTCCTGCGTCGTCGGCCTGCGCGCAGAGGCCGACGACGGTGGTGTCGCCCTGGTCAAGCCGCGGCGGTGAGGTCGGCGCGGCCGAACAGAAGCGCGTAGCCGCGGGGCAGGTGGGCGAGGATTCGGTCGGTGAGCCGGTCGCCGGCCGGGTCGGCGAGGGCGGCCAGGACGGAGGAGGCGTCCCAGCGTGCGCTGGTGAGGCTGGTGTTCAGGGCGCGGGCGACGGCTTCGACGAAGGCCGGGGCAGCAACGGGCTGGGGCAGCGGGATCTGCGAGGCGAAGACGGCGCGGGCGCGTTCGGGCAGGGCTGCGGCGAGGTCGCAGCGTTCCTCGCCGGTGAGCTGGCTGCCGAGGACGGCCAGGACGGCGTGCAGGACGCGTTCGGCTTCCTCGTCACAGGTGTAACGGCCAAGGGTGCGGACGTGCTCGAGAAGGAGGCGGTACCGGGTCATGGCGGTGGCCTTCCGGGGCGGGGCCGACCAGGCGAGGGCGGCGGCGCGGACGGGTTCAGGGGCGGCGGCCGGGCTGGGGCCGGCCGAACAGGAGGTCGTAGCCGGGCGGCAGCTGGAGCAGGACGCGCTCGGTGAGGTCGTCGCCGGCCGCGTCGGCCACGGTGGACAGGACGGCGCCGATGTCCCACAGGGCGGTGGTCTCGGTGGCGCCCTCGATCCAGGCCGCGGTCGCGCGCACGAACCGCTCGGGGCTGAGTGGCTCGGCGGCCTGCAGCGGGTTGAGCAGGATCAGGGCGAGGGTCTCGGGCAGGCGGGCGGCCAGTTCGGCGCGCACGTCGCCGACCAGGTGGGCGCCGAGCAGGGCCAGGACGACCCGCGCCGCCCGCTCGGCCTCCTGGGGTGTGTCGTATTCGCCGCGCTCCCGGACCTCCTCCAGGAACGCCTCCCATCGAAGAGTCACCGCGGTTCTCCCTCCATCCTGAGGAGCCGGTGCGAACGGGTGCCCGGTCAGGGCTCGACGGTCAGGCGCCGGTGCAGGCCGGTGAGTTTGAGCAGCCGGACCACGCACTCCCGGGCCCTGCGGGACGGCCACCCCAGCCGGACGACCCGCCCGGCCCCGCGGTCCCCGACACACCACGGGCCGACAGCGAGAGACCACCATGCGCGATCAGGTCCAGGTGCCCTTCGTGGTGAGGGCCGGCGGCGAGATCGACCTCGACACCGCCCCCTCACTGCGCCGTGCTCTGCACGCCGCGCTCGAGTCGCACCGGGAGGTGGTGCTCGACCTGTCGGAGGTGACGTTCATGGACTGCGCGGGCCTGAGCGCCCTCGTCCAGCCCCTCAACCAGGCCGACCGCTTCGGCGCCCGTCTGGTCCTGCGCGGGGCGGGACGGCGGTCCGTGGGGCCGGTCAGGCCTGGATCTGCTTGCGGTCGCCGCTGTGGCTGATGGCGATCTTGCGGGGCTTGGCCTTCTCGGCGACCGGGATCTTCAGGGTCAGTACGCCGGCGTCGTAGTCGGCGCTGATCCCGGCGGGGTCGAGGGTGTCGGAGAGCATGAGCTGGCGGGAGAACACGCCGAGCGGGCGCTCGGACAGCTCCCACTTGACATTGTCGCCCTCGTGGCGGGGGCGGCGTTCGGCCTTGACGGTCAGCATGTTCCGTTCGACGTCGATGTCGATCGCCTGCGGGTCCACCCCGGGCAGGTCGAAGCAGATCACGTACTCGTCGCCGACACGGCAGGCGTCCAGCGGCATCGGGGCCGGCCGGGACCAGGTGCCGTTCGTGCCCAGGAACTGCTGGGTCAACCGGTCCAGTTCGCGGAACGGGTCAGTGCGCATCAGCATCGCGAAACACCTCCGCTGATCGATGGGAGCCAGTGCGCTTCACCTGAAACTGTTCTAGCATGTCATCTATCCGATGACAAATCCCTGAGTCACCAAAGAAGTGACACCAATGGGCAGACGGCCCGACCCGCCGGCCACCGGAGGCAGCCCGCCCACAGGACCGGCGTCCTTCCTCGCCGCCGCCGCGCTCGCCGCCATCGACGACGCCGTCCGCACCGCCCGGAACACCAGCCCGGCCGCCCGGCCCGGTGCCGGTACACCGGATGAGGGACCGGAGCCCGCGCTGGCCGCGCTGGTGCTGCTGCGCGAGCTGCGCACCGAGCTTGCGGGCTGGGAAGCGGGCCTGGTCGATGCCGCCCGCGCCGGCGGCACCACCTAGGCCGAACTCGGCCAGCCCATGGGCGTCGCCAGCCGCCAAGCCGCCGAGAACCGCTACCTGCGCCTGCGCCCCACCGACAGCACCTCCACCGAGGCGGAGACCAGCGCGGAGCGGGTCAAAGCCGTGCGCGACAAGCGGGCCGCCGAGCGCGCCGTCACCGCCTGGGCCCGCGACCACGCCGCCGACCTGCGCGTGCTGGCCGCCCAGGTCACCGCCGCGCCCGACCGCCTCCGCCATGACAGCGACCAACGACGCACCTGACGCCACCGCCGAGGAGCGCCGGCAGCACATCGAAGACCGGCTCGCCGCCATCGAACGCCGCATCCGCGAGCACAGCAGCGACGCCATCGCCACCATCGACGCCTGCCTGGCCAGAGTCGACGCCCTCCGCCACGACATGGCCCCGCAGGCCTTCCCCGCGCCCGCAGGCCCGCCGGCCATCCCGCCGCAACCGGCGCGAGCCCGCCTGAGAGCCTGCCCGCAACGGCTGGCCACCGGCAGTACCGAACGTCCCGGACGCACCGCCGGCTGAACAGCCCCCCGCCTGACCCCGCACCGGCCAGGACGGCCGCTGATCCCGTTCCGCGCGCATGAAAGGGCGAATATCGGTAAAACGGGTGGCGAAGGGGCGGTGCGGCTGCGCCGCCGGCGGTCGAAGCTCAGGCAGGCCGCGGACGACGTCAGGGGCGCCGTACAAGGCGCCGCGGACCGGGTGAAAGGCGCCCCTGAAGCGCAACGACTGACCAAGGAGGGCAGCGGCATGGCCCTGTTCCTGTTCATCCTGCTCATCGCCGTGGTGTTCGGCTTCCTCGGCGCTCTCGTGAAGGGCCTGCTGTGGCTGCTCGTCATCGGTGCCGTGCTGTTCGTCGCAGCCCTGGTGCTCGGCGGCGTGCGCCTGGGCCGCGGGCGAGGCGCACGCAGATAGGCGGGCCCCCGGGGCGCACCGTCCGCACCGGGTAAGGATCGTGCGCGAAGTGTCGGTGAAAGGGGACGGTGAGGCGTAGCCCGGCTCGTCGAGTTCAGCTGGCCGTGGCCCACTGGGTGGTTCGCGCGTGCAGAGGGGAGACGACGGCGGCGTAGCAGTTTCCGGGCAAGTCGGTGACCCAGTCGAAGGTGTCGAGAGTGACGCCGTGCTGGGCGGCGGCGTGGAGCATGTCGGCCAGCAGGGCGGTCGCGGCGGCTTTCTGCTCCTCGGTGCCGGGGGTGGTGCGGCGCTGAGCGGCTTCGTTGATGCGGTCGGTCAGGTCGCGGTGCCTGCGGACGGCGCGGTAGCACGTGCTGGGCAGGTCGGTGACCCAGTCGAAGGTGTCGAGAGTGACGCCGTGCTTCGCCGCGGCGTGGAGCATGTCGGCCAGCAGGGCGGTCGCGGCGGCGCGGTCCTGCTCGGTGCCCTCGTCGAGGCGGCGCTCGGCGACGGCATTGACGCGGTCGGCCAGGGTGCGGCGCCTGGCCATGGCGCGGTAGCACGTGCCGGGCAGGTCGGTGACCCAGTCGAAGACATCGAGGGTGACGCCGTGCTGGGCGGCGGCGTGGAGCATGTCGGCCAGCAGGGCGGTCGCGGCGGCGCGGTCCTGCTCGGTGCCCTCGTCGAGGCGGCGCTCGGCGACGGCATTGACGCG
>NZ_JBVHHW010000032.1:0-28055 GCF_055560875.1 Kitasatospora sp. NPDC023118 | reverse complement strand
GTCGGCCAGGGTGCGGTTCTTGCGGTCGGTGTACTGGTACACGCTTCTGTCTCCTTGGTCGGTCGGGTGGCCGGCTTCCGTGTCTGGCGGCCGAAGCGGGTGATGGCGGCGGTGCAACAGGGGCGTGGATGCCGAGGCGGGCGCTGCACGCGCGTCCCGCCGGGGCCGGGCTCGGCTCTGGCGGGACGCCCGGTTCGACGCGACTCGTGTGCAGCGCCTCAGACCCTTCCCTGCGGCGTGCGCCGGGCGGGGACGGCCGAACACGATGCGGGGTGCGGCCGGCCGGGCTGGTCGGGCGTCCGGCGGGCCGCACCCCGGTGGGGGTTACAGGGTGTGGGTGAGGTGGTCGGTCAGGAGGCGGGTGAAGCGGGCCGGGTCGGGCAGGTCGCCGCCTTCGGCGAGCAGGGCGCTGCCGTGGACGAGTTCGGCGATGTCGGTGAGGGCCGGGTCGTCGGGCTTTGCCTGGTGGGCCTGGTGGAGGGCCGTGATGAGCGGGTGGGTGGGGTTGAGTTCGAGGATCCGCTTGACCGGGGGGAGGTCATGGCCCATGGCCCGGTACATCTTCTCCAGGGTGAGGGTCAGGTCGTGGGCGTCACCGACCAGGCACGCCGCCGAGGTGGTCAGGCGGGTGGAGAGGCGGACCTGCTTGACGTGCTCGGCCAGGGTGGTCTCAAGCCAGGCCAGGAGGTCGGCGAAGTCCTGTTCGCGCCGGGCCTTCTCCGCCTTCGCCTCGTCGCTGACGTCGCCGTCGGCGTCGTGGTCGAGGTCGACCTGCCCCTTGGCGATGGACTGGAAGCGGTGGCCGTCGAAGGTGGGGATCTGGTCGGTCCAGATCTCGTCGACGGGGTCTGTGAGGATCAGGACCTCGTAGCCCTTGGCGGTGAAGGCCTCCATGTGCGGGGAGTGCTCCACCATCGCACGGTTCTCGCCGGTCAGGTAGTAGATGGCGTCCTGGCCGTCCTTCATCCGCTCCACGTACTCGCGCAGCGTGGTCGGCTTCTCCGCATCGTTGGTCGAGGCGGCGCTGACCAGTTCCAACAGCGCCTCGGTGTTGTCGCGGTCCTCGATCAGGCCCTCCTTGAGGACCCGGCCGAACTGCTCCCACAGCTTGAGGTAGGCCTCGGGGTTGGTGGCCTGCGTGCTCTTGAGTGCGGCGAGGACCTTCTTGACGAGGCGCCGGCGTACCGCGGTGATCTGGCGGTCGTGCTGCAGGATCTCGCGGGAGACGTTCAACGACAGGTCGTGGGCGTCCACGACACCCTTGACGAACCGCAGGTAGTTCGGCATCAGCGCGTCGCAGTCGTCCATGATGAACACGCGCTTGACGTACAGCTGCACGCCCCGCTTGGTGTCGCGGGAGAACAGGTCGAACGGGGCGTGGGCGGGGATGAACAGCAGCGCCTCGTACTCGAAGGTGCCCTCGGCGCGCATGTGGATCGTCTCAGCCGGGTCCTGCCAGTCGTGGCTGATCTGCCGGTAGAACTCGTTGTACTCGGCCTCGGTCACCTCGCTGCGCGGGCGGGCCCACAGCGCCTTCATCGAGTTCAGCGTCTCCGGAGCGCCTGCGGCCCCGTCCACGGCCTCGTCCGCGGCACCGGATTCGGCGTCCGCGCTGACGGGTTCGGCGGCCATGCGGATGGGCCAGCGGATGAAGTCCGAGTACTGCTTGACGATCTGGCGGATCTTCCACCCGGCGACGTAGTCGCCGAGCCCGTCCTCGCCGTCCGCCGGCTTGAGGTGCAGCGTGACCGAGGTGCCCACCGGCAGGTCGTCGGCCTGCGCGATGGTGTAGGTGCCCTCGCCGTCGGATTCCCACGCGGTGCCCTGCTCGGTGCCGGCGCGGCGGGTGTGCAGGGTGACCTTGTCGGCGACCATGAACGCCGAGTAGAAGCCGACCCCGAACTGGCCGATCAGGTTCTGCGCCGCTTCCGCGTCGTTGGCCTCCTTGATCTTGGCCAGCAGGCTCGCGGTGCCAGACTTGGCGATGGTGCCGATCAGGTCGACGACGTCCTCGCGGGTCATGCCGATGCCGTTGTCCCGCACCGTCAGGGTGCGGGCCTGCCGGTCGACTTCCAGGGTGATGTGCAGGTCGGAGGTGTCGGCCGCGAGGTCGGTGTCGGTGAGGGATTCCAGGCGGAGCTTATCGAGGGCGTCGGAGGCGTTGGAGATCAGCTCGCGCAGGAAGATGTCCTTGTTCGAGTAGATCGAGTGGATCACCAGCTGGAGCAGCTGGCGGGTCTCCGCCTGGAACTCCAGCGTCTGGGTCGGACTGGCCACGGGAGGCGTCTCCTTCGAGTGGTGGAAAGGGTTCGGATGGGGTCGAGCTGCCGGGGCCGGCCGGTGTGCTGCGTGGCCGGCCCCGGGGTGTTCAGATGTGGCTGAGGGGCTGGTAGGGCTGCTCGGGGCGGGTGTGGCCGGGGCGGGTGGTGCCGTAGCAGGACAGGAAGAGCTTCCATCCGTCGCGGCACTCCAGCGTCGCGCCGTAGCGAACGGCGGGCGGGTCCGGGAGCGTGCTGTACCGGTCGACGCGCACGATCCCGCCGGCCGGGTCGTCGGCCGCGATGGCGGCGGCGACCAGGGCCTGCTCGACGAGGGCCACCGGAACCGACGAGCCCGTCAGGTCCGGCGCCTCCACGCTCTCGGCGCCGTCACCGTCGCCGGTGGTGATGGTGGGGGCGGGGCCGCTGGCGCCGGTGATGGTCCACCACACCTGTCCGCCGCCCTCCAGGGTCACGGTCAGTCCGTAGGGGCTGTCGTCGTCACGCTTGCCGGCGCCGGCAATGCCCGGTATTCCCAGGGCACGCTCGATGAGCAGCTGCTGCAGGTCGGCTGGAGTCATGGGAGTCGGCTGGGGTCGGGGACGGCGCGGCCGTCACGGTCCGGGAGATACGGGCGGTCTGCACGCCGAGAACCGTCAGGCGTCAACTCGAGCCCCACCTGCCGGGGCAGGCGCCTCGTGCAGGCTTACGGCGGTAAACCGGTCCACAGCGTGCGGGTCGCAGACCGGCAGGGGCGTGACCCGGGGTAGTCACGGGCCGGCTGGGGGTGTGCGGCGCTGCCGGTCGCTGTCGGCGCGCAGCTGGTCGGCCCGGGCGGTGAGCTGATCGAGGCGGTCGGCGATCTTCGGGTGGTCCGCCTCCAGGAAAGACCGGGTCTCGGCGAGCGGGGCGAGCAGACGGGCGGGGTCGTTGTTGCCGAGCGCGTCCAGCAGGCGCTCTATGGCGGGGGCTGCTTGCGTGCTGAGGCCGTCCAGGGCGCCGATCTGTCCGGCGAGGCGGCGCAGGTCCGCGGCGTTGTCGCGGGCCCAGGTGGTCACCGCGCGGTCGGCGGCGCGCTGGTCGCGCGTGGCCTGGACGCGCTGCTCGCCGGTGCTGCCCGCCCCGGTGCCTGCGTCCGCGTTGGGACGCAGACGCAGATAGCGGCGCTCGGCGGCCTGGCGGCTCTGGACTCCCAGCGGTTCTGCGAGGTCGGCCCAGGTGGCGCCCGCATCGCGTGCGGTCTCGATCAGGCCGGTCTCCCAGCCGGCGAGTTCCTCGCGCAGGTGGCGCAGCAGTAGGAGTGCGGAAAGGGCCTGTTGCGGATCGGCCTGGCCTGCGTCGTCCTGGGGTGCGTGGCGGGCGGTGCGGGCGGCGGCGTCCATCATGCCCAGCGCGGCGGCGGTGGCCAGGAACGAGGCCGGCCCCACCCCGGCGGCGCCGGTGTCCTGCGTCTCCATGTCGTCACCCTTTCGCTGACTGGGTACTTGTCATCGCCTGGATGACAGGCTACAACGGGGTCGTGTCGCGCCGCACCGGTGCGAACCACCCGAAGCCCTTCTGGACCGGAGGTGTCCGACGATGTCCGTGCGCACTGCGGTGACCCACCAGGCGCCCCCCAGGCCCTGGTCCCAGCCGGCCCCGATCCCGATGGACGCCTGGCGCGAGGACGACCGCTTCGTGATCGCGCTCGACCTGCCCGGCATCCCGCTGGAGGGGATCGAGGTCCAAGCACTGGGCCGGATGGTCACCGTGGGCCGAACGCCGGTCCACCCCGCACGGCGAGGGCGTGCGCACCCAGCACGCCGAACGGGCCCACGGGGTCTTCGAGCGCCGCATCCAGCTGGCCGACAGCCTCGACCCGGGCCGCATCGCGGCCCACCTGCAGGACGGCGTCCTGACCATCACCGTCCCCATCGCCTCGGCCTCCCGGCGCCGCAAGATCACCGTCCAGACCGGCGCGGCCGACCAGTCGCCCGACCCGATCGGCCAGGCCGTACCCGCGGCGAGGTAAGCCCGGCGAGGCCAGCACCCCACCACCAAGGGTTCCGCACCGGCCGCAGGCCATGGCGTCGGCAGGGCCCGATCCGGCCGCCAACCCACGGACTGCCGGGCGATCGGCGCACCGACCGCCACCCGCAACCGCCCCGCTGGGCCCACCGCCTGTTCGCGCGGGGCACCTGGTGCCGATGACCCGGCCTCTGAAGGTCACCTGTTCACCAGTACGCCTGATCATCCGTCCTCTCAGCCGTTCAGCGACATGCGCCAGCACTCTCTGAGAAGGTGACATGCCCAGACGGATGTGTCTCGAAGTTGCCCGTTGATTCGACGAGGAGATGCTCGACGATGTTGATGCGCACCGACCCCTTCCGCGAGCTGGACCGGATCACCCAGCAGGTGTTCGGAACAACCGGCACGTGGTCGCGCCCGTCCGCGATGCCGATGGACGCCTGGCGCGACGGCGACACGTTCTACGTCCAGTTCGACCTGCCGGGCATCAGCCCGGACGCGATCGACCTGAACGTCGAGCAGAACGTGCTGACCGTCAAGGCCGAGCGCCGACCCACGGAACGCGGCGACAACGCCGAGATCCAGCTCTCCGAACGCCCGCTCGGGGTCTTCTCCCGGCAGCTGTTCCTCGGCGATGCCCTCGACACCGACCTCATCACCGCCGCCTACGAGGCCGGCGTGCTCACCCTCACCATCCCGGTCGCCGAGACTGCCAAGCCCCGCAAGATCCAGATCAGCGGCGGCAACGACCGCAAGGAACTCCGAGCCTAACCCCCTCCAGGCCCGGTACCCCAGAGGAAACGGTGCCGCAGAGGAAACGGTGCCGCACGGGCGGAACAGTCCCCGGCCGCCCGCGTGGTACCCGACCGAGAACCTGCGCCAGCTGCGCAGGCCCCGAACTCCAGGCCCGATCTTGGCCCTCGGGCCTGGAACCCGAGGAAAGGGGCGGGTGCCGCGCGGAACAACGGGCTTCCCCCCGATGCCGCCGCGCGGCACCCCGGTCGGCCGTGAGCTGTACGCCATGGCCGCGCAGACCGTCCGAGCCGCGGACAGGGCGTTCTCCCGGGCACCGCCTTCCACTTACTCGCCGACCCGCTGGCCGGGCGCTCCGCGTCCTGTCCCGCGCCGTCCTCGGTGAGCGTCCACACGGACGCGGCCTCCTCCAGCCGGCCGCTGCCGGCCATCGCGAGCGCGTCACGAAGGCTGTCGGTAATCGACACGAGCCAGTGGCCCTCGTGCTGCGGATCGCTCAGCAGCTCGCAGAAGCGCGGGTCGGCTTCCACCTGCTCCTCGGGAACTCCCCTCAGGTCCGCCTCGACCACACCGAGGAGGGCGTAGGGGTCAACGCCCTTGAGGCCGACCGTGCCGAACCGGTCGTCGACCCGGCCGTCCTCGAAGATGCCCAAGGCCTGTGCGTCGTCGGCGGCCGCATAGTAGTCGTAGAGGTTTCCCATGGCTTGACCGTCCCAGCCACCCCCGACAGCCGGTACGGGCGCCCAGGCTCAGTGGCCCGGCCCCTCACCCCCGTGTCAGCTGGCACGGACGCCTCCGTAGGCTCCCCGTGTAAGAGCCGGATGCCTGCCCTGGGCGCAGCACGTGTGGCGTTCCATTCGCCGAAAGACGTAGCCGCGATGACCGGGTGCCCCATCCACCTCGTCCCAGTCCGGGTCTGGGCGGAGTCGCGACCACGGGCCGTGGCAGGCCGAGGTGTCAGCGGCTTGTCGTAGAGTCGCCGGCTGTGACGACGACCCTGATGACGTACGCGGGCACCACCGAGCCCACCGCATTTGTCACCCGCACCGGCGGGGTGCCGCTGGCCCCGGCCGGGACTTCGTGGCCTCAGTGCTCCACGTGCGACGGGCCGATGCAGTTCCTGGCGCAGGTGCTCCTCGACGATCTCGGCCGCCACGCCGGCCAGGGCGCCGTCGAGGGGCGGGACGTGCTCGCCCTGTTCATGTGCCAGAACGACCCGGGCATGTGCGAGGAGTGGGATCCGCAGGCGGGCGGCAACCGCGCACTGCTGTTCCCTACGGCCGCACTCCAGCCGATCCCGGTGCCCGTGCTGGACGAGGACGACGACGAGGAGTCGGTTCTGCTCGGCGCGGTGAGCGCCGTCGCGTACGAGACTTCGTCCACCACGGCCGATTACGGCCAGGCCTACACGGAGTGGGCGAGGCAGCCGGGCCGAACTCCTCTTGACGTCCTCGGTCAGCTCGGCGGGCAGCCCGCGTGGCTGCAGAACGACGAGACCCCGGCCTGCCCGACCTGCACACGGGAGATGAGGCTCGTCGTTCAGCTCGAGGAAGGACGGGACCACGCCACAGCGATGAACTTCGGAGGTCGTGGTGAGGCATACGCCTTCGCGTGCGAGCCCTGCACACAGGCCGTGTTCCTGTGGCAGTGCTGACCCCAGCAATCTTCTGCCCCCAGCCGGAGAGCCAGACCGCGCTCGAGCAACTACGCGCGCACCTCGGGGAACCGGAGTCCTGGGGTTGGGCCAGGCCCGCAATCTGGGATGCCAGTGAGCGGTACCTCGGTTTCCGGCTGCCAGCCGACTTCAAGGCGTTCCTCGATCTGTACGGCCCCGGCTCGGTGGACGGTTATCTGACGATCGACCGGCCGATGGACACCACGCCGGCCGAGCTGGAGCGCTACTGGGGACCCCCACCTGAGCGTCCAGCCTGGTACGGCGAGATCGCCGAGGGCTGGTGGGAGGTCAACGAGTCCGACGTCCAATCGGGCGTTCTGCTGCTGTGGGGAAGCGACGAGCACGGCAGCCGGTACTTCTTCCGCGCGGTCGAGAACGATCCCGCCGAGTGGCGGATCATCATCAGCAGCGACGAGGGCGAGTGGTTCGAGACCGCCGGGACGTTCACCGAGTTCCTGGTGCGCTGCTTTCACCGGATCGACCGTCCCGAATTCATGGACTCCAGCTGGCCGAGGCCCGGCGCGCGCTACGAGGCCCGTGCATGACCCCGCACTCAGCGGCCCGGACCTCTACCACGCGCGCCGGCCTGAGCAACCTCCGCCGTACGCTACCCGCGTGAGTACGAAGCACTCCCCCGTCGTCTGCGCCTGGTGCGGCCTTGGGTCAGTAGAGGAATGCAGAGACTGCGGCCTTACCGGCGGCCAGTGACGTCCAGCCAACGGACGCTCCGGTGGCCGTGATCAGCTGGATCGACTCGTCCGACGCCTGACCGATCAGATGCGAGTAACTGCTCCACAACGCGCTCCGATGGCTGCCTTCCTCAAGCGTGATTGGACCGACTACTCGCCAGCCGCCGGCACGCGCCGCGGAACTGGCTCCAGCTCCAACACTCACCGGAATACCGCACGTCCGGAGCGAGCGCTCTGCGCCGGTACGGCCGTCATCTATCACCGGATGCCCGGTTCTTGGCTTCGAGAAGACGGTGAAGTCGTCGGATCTCGCTGATCAGGCGGGGGATGTCCTGACGGGCGCTGGCGATGAAGTTGGCGTTCTCGTCCCACCGCTCGTCGGCGACATCGACGTACCGCGGCTGCCGGACGCGCGTGGCGGCCACGACGCGATGGTGATCGAAGTCCGGCCGTCGACCGGTCCTTCGCCAGCCCGACCGTCGTCTTCGGCATCCTCCTCAAAGACGGCCAACCGATCATCGTGGACTCCCTCTTCGCCTTCGCCCAGGTCTCCCTCCTCCACACCGCTACCGCCCTCCAAGGGATGGGCGCCCGCGTAGAGATCGTCTCCATTCACCGCGGCGCACAGCACACCGGCTGACGCCGGCTCGGCCCCGCCCCTGATCACCGCTGGCCTCGCCGACCACCTCGGCTGGCGCGGAACGTACCTCGTTCTCCCGGTGATCCACGCGGCCGTCGCCATCCCGCTGCTGACCCTGGCACTGCGTCATCCGTGACCTAACTGGGCGTTTCGTCTCGGGTCTCGGAGGTCAAGTTGGGTGCTCCGCTACGCCTTCGATTTGTCGGAGCGGGACACGGCACTGGCTCTCGGAGTGTCGGTCGGTACGGTGAAGAGCCAAACCTCGAAGGGCATGACCGAACTGGCACGACTAATGGGCGCACGCGCGGCCGAAGAACTGGTGGCCGACAGGAGAAGCCGTTGAACGAGGAGGTCGCCGGACTGCTGCGCGATGCCGCCGAGGCCTATCAGCCCGACCGCGCCCGAATCCAGGCCCGCATAGAACGCGGCATGACACCCGTCGCGAGCCGCCACCGCGGGTCGTGGGCGAGGCGATCCTGGCCGAAGGCGGCTCTCGCGTCCCTCGCCACAGCCGGCATCCTGGCCGTCAGCCTCGCCGTCGTCACCGTGGTCCGGACTCCGCCGCCACGGCCCGACATCGCGACCGCTCCCACATCAGCCGCGACTGCCAGTTCGGCACCATCGGTCCCACCCACCAGCAGCCCGAGCCCGGATCCGACCGCACCGACAGGCAGCCCGAGCCCGGCACCGTCCGGCCGCACCCAGGTCCGGCAGGGACCGCTGTCATCGGACGGCTCCGTCGACCCGCACAGCACGATCTACTGGGCGCAGAGCAACCTCACCCTCAAAACCACCCAACCGCTCACCGCGCTCACCGTGGAGATGCGGATCGCCCAGACCGGCGGGGTGCAGACCACCGGCTACTGGCAGACTCTTCCCGCGAACTGTTTCACCGTCACAACGCAAGAACAGGGCGATGCGCTGGTCTATCGCTGGACGCTCAAGCCCGGTTGCTCGGTGCCGCCGGGGCAGCACGTCTTCGCCGGCCAGTACAACCACGCCACAGGCTTGCGCGATCCGAAGGACGACGCTTACCGCGCGGACGCCGAAGGCTCCGACGGCGCCCTCGCGGTGTGGGGACACTTCCCTTCCCCGCGCTGACGAAGCCACCGGGCAGCCGCGGTCGGCCGAAAGACTCGCGTATCCGCGGCAACCTCCCCTGTCACGGCGGCAACTGAGGGGCAACCGGGCCTGCTGACCGCAGGCCACCGCTCCCAAAGGACAAGCCGTTGCCAGACCGCAACCACCGCTCGCACCGCCGGCGCCCGGCGACCCGCCGCGTGCTCGCCACCGCCGGAGTCCTCGCCCTCGTGGCGCCGCCGTCCCCCTGATCGCCCAGGCCGCCCTGTCCTCGAAAGCCCGCACGCTGACGGTGGCCGCCGACGGCACCGGCCGGTACCGAACCGTGCAGGCGGCGGTGGACGGCGCGCGGCCCGGCGACCGGATCCAGATCGCCAAGGGTATCTACCACGAGGTGGTACGGGTGTCGGCCGGCAAGGACGGACTGACCATCGCGGGAGCCACGGGCAACCCCGCCGATGTCGTCATCACCTACGGCAACTCCGCCGGGACCGCCAAGCCCGGGGGCGGCCAACTCGGCACCGAGGGCAGCGCGACCGCCACCTTCGCCGCCACCGGACTGACCGTCGAGAACCTGACCGTGGTCAACTCCTTCGACCGGGCCGCCGCTCACCCCGGCAGCGCGACCCAGGCGGTTGCCGTGGAGGCCGAGGGCGACCGCCAGGTCTTCCGCAACGACCGCATCATCGGCCACCAGGACACTCTGCTCACCTGGTCCCCCAACGCCACCGCGCAGACCCGTCAGTACTTCGCCAACGACTACGTCGAGGGCGACGTCGACATGATCTTCGGCAACGCCACCGCCGTCCTCGACCACGCCACCATCCAAGCCGACGACGACGGCGCGCCCGCGGGCGGCCTCAACGGCTTCCTCACCGCCGCCAACACGGAGACCGCGCACAAGTACGGCCTCCTGATCACCGACAGCACCGTCCGCTCCACCGCGAAGGACGCCACCTACCACCTCGGCCGGCCATGGGACCCCACCGCCTCCGCCGTCGCCCAGGTCGTCATCCGCAACACCGCGCTCCCCGCCGCGATCAAGAGCATCACCCCGTGGACCGACATGAGCGGCTACTCCTGGCACTCGGCCCGCCTCACCTCATACGACAACACCGGACCGGGCGCCGCCACCAGCGCCGACAGCCCACAGCTGCCGGCGGCCCAGGCCGGCGAGTACACCGCCGAGGCGTACCTCGCAGGCACGGACGGCTGGAACCCGGTCGGCCAAGCGTCCTCGACCAGCACCGGCTCGACCGTGCCTGTCGGAACAGCGACCGGCGACACCCGCCATGTCACCGAGCCCGCACCGCCCAGCACCGTCTGCGCCACCGTCCCCGCCAGCCGGACCATGCCCACCCGCAGCACCGACCCGGCCAGCGAAGCCACCCCACCGGACACGGTCCGCGTCCAGCACGCCCTCGACACCTGCACCCAGACCGGACAACACAGCGTCGCCATCCGTCTGCAGGCCGCCGGCTCCAGCCACAACGCCTTCCTCAGCGGACCACTGACCATCCACCAGGGCGAGGTCCTGCTCCTGGACAGCGACGTGACCCTGTACGGCTCACGCAACCCCGCCGACTACCAGATCAGCGGCAAGCCGCGCTGCGGCACCCTTGCCTCCTCCGGCGGCGGCTGCAAGCCGCTGATCAGCGTCGCCGGAGCGAACGCCGGCATCGAGGCCGTCCGCGCCGCAGACGGCAGCCAGGGCCGCATCGACGGCCGCGGCGACCAGACCATCCTCGGCGCCGCCACCAGCTGGTGGCAGCTCGCCACCGACGCGCAGAAGGCCGGCACCAACCAGAACAACCCGCGCCTGATCCAGGCCGACAATTCCGACAACTTCACCCTGTACCACGTCGATCTGCTCAACTCCCCCAACTTCCATGTCGTCTACAACGGCGGCAACGGCTTCACCGCGTGGGGCGTACGGGTCAAGACCCCCGCCACCGCACGCAACACCGACGGCATCGACCCGGCCGGCGCCACCAACGTCACCATCACCGACTCCTTCATCATGGACGGCGACGACGGCATCGCCATCAAGGCCGGCAACAAGCCCAGCAGCAACATCACCGTGACGAACAACCACTTCTACGGCACCCACGGCATCTCCATCGGCAGCGAGACCACGAGCGGCGTGACCAACGTCCTCTTCCGCGACAACACCCTCACCGGCACCGACGCCCTCGGCAACGCCAGCGCCTCCAGCACCGGCATCCGCATCAAGAGCTCCCCCGTCAACGGCGGCAAGGTCACCGGCGTCACCTACCAGAACACCTGCCTCGACGCCGTCCGCGCCCCACTCGTCTTCGACACCCACTACTCCGCCGGCAGCGGCTCCAACACCCCCTCGTTCACCGGCATCACCGTCGACGGCCTCACCGCCACCCACTCCCCCAGCGGCGCGAAATCCACCCTGGTAGGACTGGACAAAGCCCACCCGCTCGAACTGGCCCTGGCACACCTCAACCTCGACGTCACCACGGCGACCGCCACCCACGCCCGCATCACCACCACAGACACCAACCTCCACCCGTCCGGCCCCGACGTCACCCTGACCACCACCAAGGGCCCAGGCACGGCCCCCACCTGCGCTTTCCCGGCGTTCCCCACCCTCTGACCGTGAGCTCAGAGAGCATCCGAAAGATCACGTAAGTCCGTGATGCGCAAGGCTGGCCGAGGCTCGGCAAGGGTCTCTGCCGGCCGGAACGGACGGACATGACTACCGACAGCGAGAACCCGGCCGTCGAGCCGGTCGGGGACGGGTTGGTGGACGAGTTGGTGGACGAGTTGGTGGACGAGGTCGTCGAGCGGCTGACGAACCGCGCCGACGCCTCCGGTGTGGCCCTGCTGGGCGAGGGCGGGTGCTGACCCAGGTCACCCGGGCGGTGCTGGAGCGCGCTCTTAACACGCCCCGACTTGTGATCTATCCGGTCGCAGGGTCGGTGACTCGTCGCCGGTAGTGGCTGCGGCGGGCCGTCGTCTGGTGGTGTCTGCGCCAGTCTGACCAGTGCAGCAGTCTTTCGCTGCCCAGAAGTACTCCTCGATGCACCACCTGGCCCTGGCCCCCTTGACCAGCTCGGATAGCGGCACCTGTCGTGGGGACCAGCACGGGTAGAAGACGAGTCCGCCGCTGGTCGGGTTGCGGCGGATCAGCAGGTGCTGGTGCTGATCGGCATTGATCTCGGTCCAGGCCCAGTCGTAGTAGGAGCATGCGCGGGCCGTGGCACGCGGCTCCACCCGCCTGAACCGGCCCGCGATCGGGCCATGGCCTGGTCGGACATCGCCCGCCAACGGGCGGCGTCCATGCTGTGTCCCGCGGCCACCGCACGATCGTCACGAGTCCACACAACCCTTGATGATCACGCGGTGGCCGTTCCCGTTCCCGCGCGGGTCCGACACACCTTCGGACGAAGCGCGTTCCGTCAGCCATGGCGGTGCCGCAGGCCGTTGCGCCTGCGGCACCGCTCGGTCGTCTGTCAAGGGATCAGGAAGGGTCGCCGTACTGGAGACCGCGTCCGTTGGTGCCGATGTACACCCGGCCGTAGGTGTCGGGGTCACCGGTGATGATGCCCTGTCCGGCGAAGTTGCCCCACTGGTGGGCGTCGTCGTTGATCCGCACCCAGCTGGCGCCCTGGTCGGTGGAGCGGAAGACGCCGGCGACGTCCTTGACCGTGCCGATCAGGTACAGCGCCTGGTACGAGGTGCCCGGTGCGGCCTTGCCGAAGCCGATGGCGGTGCCGGACTGCGCCGAGGAGAGCTTGGTGAAGCTGCGCCCGCCGTCGGTGGAGTGCAGCACGCCCTGGCCACTGGCGAGCCACAGGTCGCCCGCGACGCCGGGGACGGCGGTGAGCTTGCCGGAGGGCAGGTTGGTGGCGCGGGCGCCGAAGCTCGCGCCGCCGTCGGTGCTGGCGTAGAGCGTGCCGTTGTTCAGCGAGTAGAAGGTGTTGGCCGAGGACCGGTCGGCGATCACCACGGCCCCGTTGCCGAGACCGTTGACCCTCGACCAGGTCGCACCCCTGTCGGTGGAGCGGTACGGGGCCTGGCCGGCCTCGGTCCACACGAAGCTGGAGCCGTCCGCCGCTATGGCGATGTGGCCGCTGTCCGCGCTGGGCACCGGCTCGCCCTTGAAACCGTTCCAGGTGTGGCCGCCGTCGGTGGACAGGGCGCCGTCCTGCTCGCCGCCCCGGCCGACCCGGACCACCAGGGAGGGGTTGGACTGGGCGAAGTCGACCGAGGTGCTGTTGTAGATCGTCGGGTTGACCAGCCGCCCGGTCGGCTCCTTCGTCAGGTCGTCGTACACGAAGCCGCCCTGGTCGCCCATCGCGGTGATGAGGGCGGCGGCGCCGGGCGGGGAGACCGCGTCGTACAGTGCGGTCTCCTCCAGCCCGCGGGCTCCGATGGTCCAGTGGCTGGTGCCGCCGTTGTCGGTCGCGTTGGCGTCCTTGCTGGCCCAGATGCCGTTGCCGGTGCCGTACATCACGTGCCCGGAGTCGAACGGGTCGATGCTCAGCGCGGTCATCCAGTGCCCGATGCCGGTGCCGAGGTACGGGGCGACGGAGGCGTCCCGCACCGACCTGTCGGACTGGGCCTTCCAGGTCGCACCGCCGTCGGTGCTGCGGTAGACCTCGTCCTGCGGCCACCAGCGGTCCAGCGTGGTGACCATCACCGTGGACGGCTTCTGCGGGTCGACGGCCAGACCGCCGAACCCGTAGCCGCCCTGGGACGGCGAGACGTTCTTCCACCCGCCGCCGGAGGTGTTGTACTTCCACACCGAACCAGCCGTCACGCCGTTGGGCCCCGGGGCGTTGGTGTACGTCAGGTACAGCGAGCCGTCACCGGAGAGCACACCGTGCTGCGGCATCTGGCCGGTTGGCTGCCCGGAGACGGCCTGCCAGGAGTTGCCGCCGTCGGTGGAGCGGTACAGGTTGGTGGACTTGTCGGCGACGCCGACGTAGACCGTGTTGCTGCCGGCCGGGCCGTAGGTCACGAAGGAGATGCCGGTGCCGAAGCTCGCCCCGTCCTTGACCGGGAACGAGGAGACCTGGTTCCAGGTCTGGCCGTGGTCGGTGCTGCGCCACAGGCCGTTCTTGCGGGTGCCCAGCAGCAGGTTGTCGTGGTTCGCGGGGTCGATCACCAGGCGCTCGCCCGCGCCGCGGCCGTCCTCGTTGCCGCCCAGCTTGAACGGCAGGTCGGTGCGCTGGAAGGTGCGGCCGCGGTCGGTGGAGCGCAGGATCGCACCGTTGCCGGCCCAGTCGTTGGTGTAGGTGCCGGCCGCGAGGTAGAGCCGGTCCGGGTCGACCGGGTCGGTGGCCAGCGACTCGATGCCCAGCAGGTTCCAGTCCTTCTGGCCGACCCAGTCGGTGAGCGGTATCCACTGCTCGGCGCCGGTGTCCCAGCGGTACGCACCACCCATGTCGGTACGCGCGTACAGCAGACCCTTCTCCTTCTGGTTGAAAACCAGGCCCGTGACGTAACCGCCGCCCGCCACCGGGGCGTTCTTCCACACGTACGAGCCGGAGCCCTGGGAGCCGCCGGCCCCGGGCACCTGGGCCCCGGGCACCTTCACCAGCTTCCACTGCTGGTTGGCGCCGCCCCAGCCGGCCCACTGGATGACCTGCGCGCCCTGGTTCGTGGAACTGCCCGTCACGTCCAGGACCTGACCGCTCTTGCGGGAGGTGAAGGTGACCGCGTCGGACCCGCCCACATCGCCGATCCGCCACTGCTGGGAGGCCGCGGCCCGGTCCGTCTGCTGCTCGGCGACGGCGCCCTGGTTCGTCGAGTCGCCCACGATGCCCAGCACCTTGCCGCTGTTGCGGTTCACCAGCTCGTAGTAGCCGTCCCCGGTCGGCTTCAGGCGCCACTGCTGGTTGGCGGTGTTCTGGTCGGTCCACTGCTGGATGCGGGTGCCGTCAGCGGTGGAGAAGCCGTTGACGTCCAGCACCTTGCCGCTGCGCACCGACACCAGCCGGTAGTACCCATCGCCGTCGACCATCGCCGCCTGCGAGTCCTCCTGCACGAGGAGGAAGTACGACGCGGTGGCGAGGGGCACGCTGACCAGCAGAGCGGTGGCGCTCAGGCGGCGGCGGTGACGCCCGCGGCGCCCGCCCTTCGGGGGGTTGCTCATGGGTAGACGTTCTCCTTGCGAACCGTTCACGAGACGAATGCGGACCCGGGCACCGGAACCGGCCGGATCCACTTCCCAGTGGTCACAGGCACCGCAGAAGGTTGCCGCGAGCCGGAAACTCTTTCAGGTCACCTCGTGATGAGGACGTTGATCAGCCTCCAAGCCGGCGTTGGCCCCCTGCCGCCCGAACAGCACGTCTTCGCCGGCCAGTACAACAACACCAGCGGACGGGACGCCAAGGACGACACCTACGCGCCGACGCACGGGACCGCCGCAGGCGTCCTCACGGTCCGGGGCGGCTTCGCGCCGACGGGATGAGGCTGCGCCGATCTCCGGCTCGACGAAATATTCCTCCCCGAGCACGGCAACCTTTCTGTTCATAGCGGCAACTGACGGGTAACCAGGGCCGAGATCAAGGCCCACCGCGCTAGAAGGACATGCCGTTGCCAGATCAGAACCGCTCTCATCGCCGCCGTCCGGCAACCCGCCGCCTGATCGCCACCGCCGTGGTGCTCGCCGCCGTGGGTGCTGCCGTACCGCTGGTCGCCCAAGCCGCATTCACGCCGAATGCCCCCACGCCGACCTCGGTCGGCGACGCAGCGGCCGGCAGTGGCCGCTACTTCGGCACGGCAGTGTCCTCGGGCAGGCTCGGTGACTCCACGTACTCCACCATTCTCGACCGGGACTTCAAGATGGTCACCCCGGAGAACGAGATGAAGTGGGACACCACCGAGCCCTCCCGCGGGTCGTTCAACTTCGCGCCCGCCGACTCGATCGTCAACCACGCCACCGCACACGGCCAGCGCATGCGCGGCCACACCCTGGTCTGGCACTCCCAACTGCCCGACTGGGTCAAGGCCACCACCGACCCCAACACCCTGCGCAGCGTGATGAACAACCACATCACCCAGGAGATGACCCACTACAAGGGCAAGATCTACGCCTGGGACGTGGTCAACGAGGCGTTCGCCGACGGCGGCAGCGGCCAGCACCGCGACTCCGTGTTCCAGAACGTGCTGGGCAACGGCTTCATCGAGGAGGCCTTCCGCACCGCCCGCACCGCCGATCCCTCGGCCAAGCTCTGCTACAACGACTACAACATCGAGAACTGGTCCGACGCCAAGACCCAGGGCGTCTACACCATGGTCAAGGACTTCAAGTCCCGCGGCGTACCGATCGACTGCGTCGGCTTCCAGAACCACTTCGGCGCCAGCGGCCCGCCGGCCAGCTTCCGGACCACCCTGTCCAACTTCGCCGCACTCGGCGTGGACGTCCAGATCACCGAGCTCGACATCGCCCAGGCGTCCGCCACCGCGTACACCAACGCCGTCCAGGACTGCCTCAACGTCGCTCGCTGCACGGGCATCACGGTCTGGGGCATCCGCGACAGGGACTCCTGGCGCACCGGCGAGAACCCGCTGCTGTTCGACGACAACGGCAACAGGAAGCCCGCCTACAACGCGGTGCTCACCACCCTGGACGGCGCCGGCGGCGGGACGCCGGGCGGCGGCATCACCTCGGGCACCGTCTACACGCTCTCCGCGACGGGAGCCTCCGGTCGCGTCCTCGACGAGTACGCGGGACAGAACGGCAACGGCACCCCGCTCCAGGTGTGGGACGCCAGTGGCGCCACCAACCAGCAGTGGCGGGCCACCAGGAACGGCGACGGCTCCTACACCCTGACCAACATCGCCAGCGGCCGGGTACTGGACGAACCGGGCAACCAGACCGGCAACGGCACCAGGGTGCAGGTCTGGGACTCCAACGGCGGCGCCAACCAGCACTGGAAGGCCGCCCGGAACAGCGACGGCTCGTACACGCTGACCAACATCGCCAGCGGCCGAGCCCTGGAGACCCCCGGCAACCAGACCGCCAACGGCACCGCCGTCCAGATCTGGGACTCCTGGGGCGCCGCCAACCAGCACTGGAACCTCAGGTCGTCCGGGTCCGGGTCGTCCGCCCCGACGCCGACCTCAACGGGCGGCTCGTGTGCGCTGCCGTCGACCTACCGCTGGTCCTCGACCGGTGCGCTGGCGCAGCCCGCGAATGGGTGGGGTGCGCTGAAGGACTTCACCGACGTCGTCTACAACGGCAAGCACCTGGTCTACGCGTCGAACGTCACGGGCTCGTCGTACGGTTCGATGGCGTTCGCTCCCTTCACCAACTGGTCGGACATGGCCTCGGCCGGCCAGACCGGCATGAACCAGAACGCGGTGGCGCCCACCCTGTTCTACTTCGCACCCAAGAAGATCTGGGTGCTGGCGTACCAGTGGGGTCAGTGGCCGTTCATCTACCGCACCTCCAGCGACCCGACCAACCCCAACGGCTGGTCCGCGCCGCAGCCGCTGTTCACCGGCGGCATCCCCGGCGCCGCCCCGATCGACCAGACCCTGATCGCCGACGACCAGAACATGTACCTGTTCTTCGCCGGTGACAACGGCAACATCTACCGGGCGAGCATGCCGATCGGGAACTTCCCCGGCAACTTCGGCTCGTCCTACACGACGGTCATGAGCGACTCGACGAAGAACCTGTTCGAGGCGCCCCAGGTCTACAAGGTCCAGGGCCAGAACCAGTACCTCATGATCGTCGAAGCCCGCGGCGCGAACGAGCAGCGCTACTTCCGCTCGTTCACCGCCACCAGCCTGAGCGGTTCCTGGACCCCGCAGGCCGCCAGCGAGAGCAACCCGTTCGCGGGCAAGGCCAACAGCGGCGCCACCTGGACCAACGACATCAGCCACGGCGACCTGATCCGCAACAACCCCGACCAGACCATGACCATCGACCCCTGCAACCTGCAGTTCCTCTACCAGGGCAAGTCCCCCACCGCGACCGGCCCCTACGACCAACTGCCATGGCGGCCGGGCGTCCTCACCCTGCAGCACTGACCCACCTGATCCACAGTGACCGAGATCGAGTGCGGCTCTCCGGCAAGGAGGTAAGCCGTTAACGGCACTGGCGAATCTAACTGCTGACCGACACTCGCTGCCGCGAGGAACCCCAGCCGCGCGTCGGCTGGGGTTCCTCTCTCTCGCGCACATGGACCAGGTGGCGAACGCGCACATCACCGGACTGCTGTTCGGCCCCGGGCGGCTTGCACTCAACTCCGCCCGCCGACAGCCGAGTCCAGAACGGGCCGCTGTGGTCGAACGGCTCGGTTGACCCGCACAGCACCATCTACTGGGCCCAGAGCGACCTCACCCTCAAGACCACCCAGCCGCTCACCTCGCTCACCGTGGAGCTGCGCATCGCACAGACCGGCGGCGTGCAGAACACCGGCAACTGGCGAACACTGCCGAGCGAAGACTTCACCGTCACCGTCCAGGAGTCCGGCGCTGCACTGGTCTACCGCTGGGTGCTCAAGCCGGGCCGTACCGTGCCGGCCGGGCAGCATGAATTCGCCGCCCAGTACAACCACGCCACCGGCGCGCGCAATACCACGAACGACAGCTACCGCATCGACGCGCAGACCCCGGCCGGTTCCGCCTCAGTCTGGGGCGGGTTCACCCCTGCGCCCTCGACCCGCCCTTCACCGACTTCATCGAAGTGATCACCGGCATGCGCAAGGGCGAAGCCTCGGCCTGCACTGGGACGACGTCCACCTCGACGAGGACGTACTGTTCGTCCGCTACACCCTCTCCTGCGTCGACAACCGCCACACGCACGATCCTCGAGCTGTGGGTGCCGGCGGAGGAGTTGGACGAGTTCAACCGGCACATCGTCGGCCGCATCGAGGTGGTGCACGAGTTCCGGCCGCAGCCCCACGTGGAGGCGAGCCTGTGATGGTCTTCCGCTGTGTGCACTGCAACCAGCCCCTGACCGAGTCATTGACGCTGCTCGCGCCGTTCCCGAGGCGGCCCGAGCCGGAGCAGCGGGAGGCTGTTGGGTTCGTGGTGTCCGCAGTTGGCTGCCGACGTCTCGTATGGCCGGTGGAGGTCCTTGAGCCGGCCAGCACCTGCCTGACCATGCCTGATACCTTGCCATCGCCGTGGTGTTCGGGAAACCGGTCTGATTCCGGTGCGGCCCTCGCCACTGTTGCCGCGGAGTTCCGCGGCCCTCGCTGACCGGCTTGCCCAGCGGTCAGGGCCACTGGGCGGGCTGGAAGAGCCGCCCGGGAAGGTCGGCCGCGGCGCGTCGATGCGGAAGCCAGGAGACCGGCCACGGCGCGACATGTTCCACGAGGGTTTTGGAGAACACGTGCCCAACGGTCAGCCACGCCCGTTCCGTTCCATATGTTCCGTTCGTCCCACAGGTCCGATACGTGTCGGCCGGGCAATCACGGCCTTCCTGTTCATCGGCGCGCTCGGAGGTTGCGCGGGCGCCCCCGCGCCCGTCGCGTCCGGCGGGGCGACCGAAGGCGCCGCGCAGGTCAGCGTGGACAACTGCGGGACCACCGTCACGGTCGGCGCGCCGCCCGGCCGGCTGGTGACGCTCAACCAGGGCGCCACCGAGGTGGCCCTGGCCCTCGGCCTGCAGTCCCGCATGGCCGGTACCGCCTACCTCGACGACTCCGTCCCGGAGAAGTGGAAGGCGGCCTACGACTCCGTCCCGGTGCTCTCCAAGGAGTATCCGACGAAGGAGAAGCTCCTCGCGGCCCGTCCCGACTTCCTGTACGCCTCCTACGCCAGCGCGTTCACCGACAAGGTCGCGGGCACCCGGGAGGAACTGCGCGGCCAGGGCATCCCGTCGTATGTGTCCCCGTTCGGCTGCTCGGACAAGAGCAAGGTGGCGCCGACGACCTGGCAGGCGGCGTGGGGCGAACTGAACGACGTCGCCAAGGTCTTCGGTGTCCCGGAGCGGGCCACCGCGATCCAGCAGCAGCAGGAGCAGCAGCTGGCCCGGTTGACGGCGACGGCTGCGGGCAAGGGCCTGAAGGTCCTGTGGTTCGACTCGGACACCAAGACGCCGTTCGTCGGCGCCGGCCACGGCGGGCCCCAGCTCGTGCTCGACGCCGTCGGCGCCCGCAACGTCTTCGCGGACCTGCCCGGTGGCTGGCAGAACGTGAGCTGGGAGAAGGTCGTCGCGGCGGACCCGGACGCCATCGTGCTCGCGGACGCGAGCTGGGACACGGCCCAGTCCAAGATCGACTACCTCACGAACGACCCGGTGCTGAGCAAGCTCACCGCCGTGCAGCGCAAGGCCTTCGTGGTGGTGCCGTTCTCGGAGTCGACCCCCGGCGTGCTGCTCGCCGACGGCGCCGCCAAGGTGTCCGCGGGACTCGGCCGACTGCACCCGGATTCATGACCACCGCACCCCACCCCGTCGCGCGGCGCTCCGGTCCGGGCCGCGCGACGGCGGCCCTGACCGTCGGTGTGGCCCTGCTGCTGACCGCCGTGCTCCTCGGCCTGGCCGTGGGCTCGCAACACGAGTCAGTCCGGACCGTGATCGACGTCGTCCTGCGCCGGCTCGGGCTGGGCGACCCGAACGTGACGCTGCTGGACGACCAGATCGTCTGGCAGCTGCGGCTGCCCCGGGTGCTGGGAGCGGCCGCCACCGGCGCCGGCCTCGCGGTCTGCGGTGCGGTGCTGCAGACGCTGACCGGGAACGATCTGGCCGATCCCTTCCTCCTCGGGATCTCGGAGGGAGCCGCGGCCGGCGCGGTCACCGTGATCGTCCTCGGCGTCGGCGTGTCCGGCGCCGTGGGCACCGGCGCGGTGGCGACGGCGGCCTTCGCCGGTGCCCTGCTCGCCGCCGTCGTCGTCCTGGCACTGGCCGGCGCGCGCAGCCGGTCACTTCCGACCGCCCGGACCGTGCTCGCCGGCATCGCGGTCGGGCAGATGTGCGGGGCCTACACCTCGTTCGTCGTGATGGTTCTCGGGGACCGCAACGCGGCGCGCGGTGTCATGGAGTGGACGCTGGGCTCGGTCGCCGGCGTGCGGTGGCCCACTGCCGTCTTCCTGATCGCGGTCGCGCTGGTCGGTGTCACGGTCCTGGCCTCCTCGGCCCGCGACCTGGACGCCTTCGCCTTCGGCGAGACCGCCGCCCGCTCCCTCGGCGTCCACGTCGACCGCACCCGCTGGGCCCTCGTCGCCACCGCCGCGCTGGTGACCGCGTGCCTGGTCGCCAACACCGGCGTCATCGGGTTCCTCGGCCTGGTCGTACCCCACGTGGTCCGTCTCGTCTGCGGCCCGCGGCACGCCCTCCTGCTGCCCGTGTCGGCGCTGGTGGGCGCGTCCCTCCTGGTGGGCAGCGACATCGTGGCGCGCTCGCTCCTGCCCGACCGGGAGATCCCCGTCGGCGTCATCACGGCCGGGCTCGGAGCACCCTTCTTCGCCTGGCTGCTGTGGCGCCAGGGGCGGACCGACGGGAGGGGCCAGTGACGGTGACGCCACCCTTCGAACTGCGCGCCGAGGGAATCGGCGTGCGAATCGGCGCAGCCACCCTGCTGGACGAGGTCTCGCTCGCGTTCGGCCCCGGCCGGATCACGGGCCTGCTCGGGCCCAACGGCGCCGGGAAGACCACCTTGCTGCGCGCGGTCGCCGGACTGACCCGGCCGAGCGCGGGGCGGGTCCTGCTGGACGGAGCGGACCTCCACGCGCTCACGGCCCGCCGACGAGCACGACGGGTGGCCTTCATGGAGCAGCAGGCGGACACCCGGCTGTCGCTGCCGGTCCGTCAGGTCATCGAGCTCGGACGCACGCCGCACCGCGGCCGCTGGCCCGTGCCGACGGACTCCGCCGCCGACGCCCACGAGCGGTCCGTGTTCGCCGAGGCCGTCGCCGCGGCCGACGTCGGCCACCTGCTCGACCGGTCCTGGCCGACGCTGTCGGGGGGCGAGCGGCAGCGGGTCCAGCTCGCGCGGGCGCTGGTGCAGGAGCCCGGCGTGCTCCTGCTCGACGAGCCCACCAACCACCTCGACCTACGCCACCAACTCGGCTTCCTCGAAACCGTACGCGGGCTGGGCATCACCACGGTGGCCGCGCTGCACGACCTCGAACTCGCCGCCGCCTACTGCGACGAGGTCGCCGTCCTGCTCGACGGCCGACTGGTTGCCCACGGGCCCGTCTCCGAGGTGCTCACCTCGGAGACGATCGCGCACGTCTACGGCGTCGACGTCACCGTGGAACGACACCCCCTCCACAACAGGCCGCACATCCGGTGGAACGGACTGCTCCGCGAAAGGACAACCCCATGACCTCCCCCGTCCCGGATGCCCCCGCCCACCGCACTGCCGTGCTCCTGGTCGGCATGTCGATCGGGGAAGTCGTCCGCCGTGACGAACTCCTCCGGACGGCGGCGCCGCACCGGGCCTCGATCGCGTTCCTGCAGCAGGGAGACCCCTCCCTGTCGGCCGAGCTGACCAGGCTGGCCGACGCGGGCAACGAGACCGTGGTCGTGATCGGCGTCCGCCTCGCGGCCTCCGGCCCGGCCCACTCCTGGCTGCGGCGGATCGCCGCGCACTGGTGGCGCGAGCGCGCGGGCCACCGCCCCGAACTCCTCGTCGCGACCCGCCTCGCCGACTCGCCGGACGCGGTCGCCACGGTGGCCGCGGTGACGAAGGCCATCACCGGCACGGAGCCCGGCCTCACGTCCGCGGCCTGGGAAGAGGTCCCCGGCCACCGGCACCAGGTCCTGGTGTGCCGTGGCCCGCGTTGCGCGGCCCTGGGCGCGGAGGAGGGACTACGCGCCCTGGTAGGAGAACTGACCGAGCAGGGCCTCGGCGACGACGACGTGCTCGTCACCCAGACGGGGTGCCAGTTCCCCTGCAACCAGGCCCCCGTCGTCAGCGTGCAGCCGGACGACGTCTGGTACGGCGGGATCGACCCGGTTACCGCCGGCCGCATCGTCACCGAGCACCTCGCCGACGGACGACCGGTCGAGTCCCACCGACTCCCCCGCCGCAAGAAGGAGCAGACCGACCACCACGACGGCTGATCGCATCCACCGTGCCCCTGCCGAGAACCTCATCCGGCCTGGTGGGAGGCAGGGTGTACGAGTGCCGGCCTCGCCGGTCGGGTAGGCGCTCTGGCAGGCCCGCGATCGCCCGGGATGATGACTGGTCGTGCTGCTGCGACTGGCGTACCTGGGCGTGACGACCGCATTCGCAGTGCTGCGGCTGCTGCCGATGAGCGACCGTGAGAAGGAGCTCAGCGCGGTCCGGATTCCCCGTATGAACTCCCTCATGGAGCGCTGGGTGCAGACCTGCCGCCGAGAGCTGCTGGACCGGACCCTGCTCTGGAACGAGCAGCATCTACTCCACGCCCTGCGGGAGTTCGAGAAGTTCTACAACCCCCACAGGCCGCACCAGGGCATTGCGAACGCCCGCCCCCTGCGTGCGCTTCCCAAGCCAGTCGATGACCCGGAACAAATCATCCGCCTCGATATACGCCGGGCCGACCGGCTCGGCGGCCTCCTCCACGAGTACCGACATGCGGCCTGAGCAGGGCGGATGAGGTTTCCGGCAAGCGCAGGGTCGGAAGGGGCCGGGGGTGGCCTCGGTCACCCGGGGAAGACCTGGCCCAGTAGCCGCTGAAAGGTCTGCCGGTCCGCCTCGTCCAGCTGCGCCAGCCCGGTGAGGCTGGACATCAGCTCCACCCGGATCTGCCGCACGGTCCGCTCGCCCTCCTCGGTCAGCAGCACGTTCTTGATGCGCCGATCGGCCGGGTCCACCTGGCGGCGGACCAGTTCGCGGGCCTCCAGTCGGTCGACGATGCCGGTGACGTTGGAGGCGTCGCAGGCGAGCAGGTCGGCCAGGGTGCGCATGGGGCGGGGCTCGCGGAGCAGGCTGAGTGTCTTGCCCTGCATGAGGGTGAGGCCGCGTTCGGCCGCCAGTGCGGCGAAGTGCCGGTAGTAGGCGGCCGCGGCCCGGGCGACCTGGTCCATCAGCTCGACCGGCGTGGGAGCGGCGGCGCCAGCGGCGGGCGGGGTGGCGGACTGGGTCATGCGTCGAGTGTAGGCGAAATTACTTGACTTCATCAATCTTTCAGGTTTACCTTCGACGCATTGCTTGAAGACATCAACCTTGCAGGCCTCAATCACCCAGGTCCCGCCCGCCGCCTTCAAGCCCCTGCCCGGCCCCACACCCCCGCGGCCGGCCCCTCCCGGAAGGACCCCCCACCTGATGAGCCACGCCGCGCCCCGATCCGCCGCCGGACAACGCGGCAGTACGCCCCTGATCCTGGCGCTGGGCCTGGCCGCGATGGTCGTGGCCATGGCGCAGACCCAGGTCGTCCCGATCCTCGCCCTGCTGCAGAAGCAGCTGCACACCGGTGCCGCCGGCGTCAGCTGGGTGACCACCGCCGCGCTGCTCTCGGCTGCCGTCTTCACCCCATTGCTGGGCCGGGTCGGCGACCAGTTCGGCAAGAAGCGCACACTGCTCGCCGTCCTCGCGGTGATGGTGGTCGGCTCGGTGATCGCCGCGACCACCACCTCGCTGGCCCTGCTGATCGTCGGCCGGGTGCTGCAGGGCTCCGCCACCGCGATCTTCCCGCTCGCCCTCTCCGTGATCCGCGACGAGGTGCCGAAGGAGAAACTGCACGGGGCGATGGCGCTGGTCAGCGGCACGCTGGCGTTCGGCAGTGGCCTCTCGCTGGTGGCCACCGGGCTGCTCACACAGGGCGCGCACCCCAACTACCACCTGGTCTTCTGGTTCTCCACCGCGCTGACCGTGCTCGCACTGGCGGCCGTCGCCGTCGTGGTCCCGCACGGCGGCTCGCCCACCGGGGGCCGGGTCGACGTGCTGGGCGCGCTCACCCTGGCCGTCTTCCTGGTCCTGCTGCTGCTCGGTATCTCGCAGGGCCACGAGTGGGGCTGGTCCTCCGCACGCACGCTGGGCTCGCTGGCCGGTTCCGCCGTCTTCGCCGCCCTCTGGGTGCTGGTCGAGCGGCGGGTGCGCAACCCGCTGGTGGACATGCGGATGTTCGTCCACCGCCAGGTGCTCTTCACCAACCTGACCGGGCTCTTCGTGGGCTTCGCCTCGTTCGCCCAGTTCATCGGCATCTCCTACCTGGTCCAGATGCCGGGTCGGCTGACCGGCTACGGCTTCACCGCCTCGGTACTGCGCGCCTCCGTCGAGTACCTGCTGCCCAGCGCCCTGATCGCCCTGGCCGCGGCCCCGGTCGGCGGCCTGCTGGTGCGGCGGATCGGCGCCCGCTCCACCCTCGCGGTCGGCGCGCTGATCGGCGTGGCGGGCTTCGCCTGGCTGGCCTTCGGGCACGGCGCCGAGGGCACGGTGATCACGGCGGGCATGCTCACCGGCATCGCGATCTCCTTCAGCTACGCCGCGATGCCCGCGCTGATCGCGGCCAGCGTCCCCCTGGAGCAGACTGGCATCGCCAACGGAATCAACTCCATCTCGCGCTCGGTCGGCAGCTCGATCGCCAGCGCCGTGGTGACCTCGCTGCTCGCCTCCAAGACGGTCAGCTACACCGTGCTCGGTGGCGCCGCGCTGCCCGCGGAGAGCCAGTTCACCCTCAGCTTCGTGATCGCCGCAGCCGCTCTGCTGCTGGCCGCCGTGGCCGCGATGGTCGGGCTCAGCAAGCACCACCGGCCGCTCACCGCGCCGGCCGCCGAGCAGCCGCGCGCCGTGGCGGCCACCGCGTCGGCCGACGCCGAGGCCGTCCCCAGCAACTCCTGATCAACCCGCCCGAAGCAGCCAACTCCTGATCAACCCGCACTCCCGATCACCCCGCAACCCCTTGCCAACCTGGAGCACCACCATGACTTCCGCCCTCTTCGTCGTCACCGGCGCCACCCAGTGGACCCTCGCCGACGGCACCTCGCACCCCACCGGCTTCTGGGCCGAGGAGCTCGCCGAGCCGCACCGGATCTTCACCGAGGCGGGCTTCGAGATCACCATCGCCACCCCCGGCGGCGTCGCCGCCCCCGTCGACCAGGGCAGCCTGAGCGCCGCGGCCAACGGCGGCGATGCGGGCGGGGGCCAGGAGAAGGCCGAGCGGCTCGCCAGCTACCTGGAGGCCATCCGCGCGGACCTGGAACACCCCGCGAAGCTTGCAGAGGTCGACCCGCAGGCGTACGACCTGGTCTTCTACCCGGGTGGCCACGGCCCGATGGAGGACCTCGCCGTGGACGAGGCCTCCGGTCGGCTGCTCACCCGGGTGCTGGAGTCGGGCAAGCCGCTGGGCGTGGTCTGCCATGCCCCCGCCGCGCTGCTCGCCGCCCGCCGCGAGGACGGCAGTTGGCCCTTCGCCGGCTACCGGATGACCGCCTTCAGCAACGCCGAGGAGCAGGCGGTGGGCCTGGCCGCCGGCGCCAAGTGGCTGGTCCAGGACCGCCTGGTCGAGCTGGGCGCCGACTTCGTGGAGGCCGCGCCCTTCACGCCGCACACCGTGATCGACCGCAACCTCTACACCGGCCAGAACCCGGGCTCCTCGGCCGAGTTGGCCAGCACCCTGGTCGCCGCCGTGGCCACCGACCCGGCCACCGTGGTGGCGCGCCTGCGCGCCTCCTTCGCCACCGGCCGCACCAGGCCGCTCGGCTGGCGGCTCGCCCAGCTGCATGCGCTGCGTGCGCTGCTCACCGAGCAGTCCGAGGTCCTCCTGGCCGCGCTCCACGCCGACCTGGGCAAGAGCGCGACCGAGGCCTACCGCGGCGAGGTCGGCTTCACGCTGAACGAAATCGACCACACCGTGGAGCACCTGGAGCGGTGGCTGCATCCGCGGCCGGCCGCTGTCCCCGGCGCCTTCCTGCCCGCCGAGGCCCAGGTGGTCCGTGACCCGCTCGGCGTGGTGCTGATCATCGCGCCGTGGAACTACCCGCTGCAGTTGGCCCTCGCCCCGCTGGTGGGCGCCCTCGCGGCGGGCAACACCGCCGTGGTCAAGCCCAGCGAGCTCACCCCGGTGACCTCCGCCGCGATCGCCCGCCTGCTGCCGCGCTACCTGGACCGGGAGGCCGTGGCCGTGCTGGAGGGCGATGTGCCGCAGACCACCGCGCTCCTGGAGCAGCGCTTCGACCACATCTTCTACACCGGCAACGGCCAGGTCGGCCGGATCGTCATGGCGGCCGCCGCCAAGCACCTGACCCCGGTCACCCTGGAACTCGGCGGCAAGAGCCCCGTGGTGGTCGAGCCCGGCGCCGATCTCGCGGTCACCGCCCAGCGGGTGGCGCGCGGCAAGTTCCAGAACGCCGGGCAGACCTGCGTGGCCCCCGACTACATCCTCGCCATCGGCGACACCGCCACCGCGCTGGAGGCGCACCTGACCGAAGCCGTGCACGCGCTCTACGGGGCGGACCCGGCCAGCAGCCCGGAGTACGGACGGATCGTCAACGAGCGCCACCACGACCGGCTCACCGCCCTGCTCGGCGACGGCCGGACCGTCACCGGCGGCGGCCACGACCGCGCGGAGCGCTACCTCGCGCCGACCGTGCTGGCCGAGGTCTCCCCCGAGGCGCCCGTGATGCAGTCGGAGATCTTCGGCCCCATCCTGCCGATCATCGCCGTGCCCGACCTGGACGCCGCGATCGCCTTCATCAACGAGCGCGACAAGCCGCTCGCGCTGTACGCCTTCACCGAGTCGGAGCAGACCAAGCAGCGACTGGCGACCGAGACATCCTCGGGCGGCCTCGTCTTCGGCCTCACGGTCTCCCACCTGGCCGTGCCCGAGCTGCCGTTCGGCGGCGTGGGCGAGAGCGGGATGGGCCGCTACCACGGTGAGTACTCGATCGACACCTTCAGCCACGCCAAGGCCGTCCTCGACAAGCCCCTCAACTGACCCGGCGGTTGGCCACGCCCCAACCTCGATCTCGCATGACGGCCCGTCACCTTGGGCGAATTCGAGGGGTCGTTGCAACACCGGTTCGGTTGTTCAGGCAGCGAGCAGTTTAGACAGACACTCGGCTGGGGTTTCCCAGCCGAGTGTCT
>NZ_JBVHHW010000031.1:0-79399 GCF_055560875.1 Kitasatospora sp. NPDC023118 | reverse complement strand
ACGCGGGTCTACTCGGTGACTTCTCGATCAATCACCCGGAAGGTACGCCCTCCACGCGCCCCCAGGAGCTGATCCACAAGTCCTGAGCATTGCTCACTACAAACCCGACCTGGTGACACGGGAGACCGGCGAGCAGGTCACACTGCTGCTCAAACGCCGCGACGCCTCCGGGCCGGAAATCGGTTGCGAGGACGGTGGCATCGCCCAGCTCAAAGCCGTCCTGCACCAGCCACTCGGCACCCGGTCCCTGACCGACGCCGTCACCGGCAAACCCGTCCCGCACACCCACGCCTGACAACAGCCGGCCACGAGCCGACCGCCCTGGGCATCACCGCCCCGGGTCCTGCCCAGCCCGTAGTGGCCCAACGGCTCCCGGCGCCGCCCGGTGTCTGGTGAAGCCGGTCAGCCTGGGCGCAGCGGGCGGCATCAAGGTGTCGCCTGAACGCGGCTCGCGGCCGTGTGCCTTCTCAAGGGTCGGGCCACCGCTGTCCTCCCTCCTCCTGCCTCCTCCTGCCGGACCGGTCGGCCGCCGCCAGCGTGCGACGGCCCCACCGCCAGCGTGACCCGCCGCCAGGCGGTGGCGCACCCGGTGCTGGGCCGGCCGGATACCTGCTCCAGCCCGAGGGCCGCCGCGCCCACCCCCACCCGAGCCGGCCCGGTGCTGGTGGTCACCGCCGGGCCCAGGTCGGGCATGCGGGCTCGTGCCAGGTGGCACGCCCTGAACCGCCAGGCCCCCGTCCGGGCCGTTCGACGCGCGGCAAGGCCATGACGGGCAAGGCGGACCTCCGGCCCGATCACTCCGCGGCCAGCCGCTGACCGAGCTGGCGGATTGGAGGCCGTCGCCACCGTCCTGACCTTCCACCACGGCCTCATCCCCCCGCCCATCGGCTGCCGCACTCGCGACGACGACACCCCCCTCGACATCGTCACCGGCACGCTCCGACCCCTGCCCGACGGCGACGTGGCGTTGAGCAACTCCTACGGGCTCGGTGGCGGCCACAACGCCGTCCTCGCCTTCCGACGCACCGCCTGACCCGCTCGGACGCCTACGCACCGCCTGACCCGCTCGGACGCCTACGCATGGCCTGCCGCGCGCCGCAGACACCTCAACCGCCCGGACGTTATGGAATGCCGCCCGTGACCGACCACAGCGCACCCGACGCACAGACCTTCTCCCAGATCCTGCGGCTCCTTCACGCCGCCGACCCCGTCATCCCGGCCCGTACCTACGATGCCGCGACCGACCAGCACGCCCTGCGCACGGCCAGCCTCGCGGCCGCCGCCTATGGCGCCCTGGCCAGCGAGGCCACACTGGCGGAGATCCAGCTGCTGAACAGCGGCGCGGACCTGGACGAAATCACCGCCAGCCGCGCGACCATACTGCCCGCGATGACCGCCAACCTGCCCACCATCTGGTACTGGCAGGTCTCCCAACTCGCCGGACAGCTGCGCTACCTCCGCGATGCCACCGAGGGCCAAAACCAGCTGATCAACGCCGCCAGCGACACGGCCCGCGCCCTCATGCTGATTCTCCAGGCCGACCTCGACCAGGACTACCAGCCAGCGACGGCAGCAAGCGCCCTCACCGAGGCCAACGAGATGCTCGCCCGCGCCCGCACCCAGATCACCAACCCGGACCGCGGATAGACGCCTCCGCCCCCGCGCGTGGCCCACGGCCTGACACTCAGGCGGGCCAGCGGGCGCGGCCCGTCTGGGCGGACTTAATGGCCCGGGCGGGACGTTCTAACCGGCCGCCGACCTGCAACCGGCGCCCGGAACCCGCCCCGGACCGACCCGTCCGGGGCGGCCGGACTCACCGCCCCAGGCCGCGCAGCAAGCCGCCGTGGACGCCGAAGACGTCAAGTTGGGGCAGAGGCCCGGGTGGTTCCGGTCGAATAGGACGGTAGCGCTGGGGCTGGCTGCGCCGGTCGTCCGGTGGCAGGAGAGGATGTGAAGCAAGCCTGCCGAGGAGAGCGAGCGACGAGATGACCGGCCCTGCCCCGGTGGACCTGATCCACCTTGCCGACGCGGACGGGAACCGTTGCATCGTGAGGGTCACCGGGCGCTTCCAACCTGGCGATCCGATATTCCACGACATCCTGCGCGCGGATGTGCTCGTCTCTGCGAGCTTCGTCGACGCCCGACTGGATGTCTTCCTCTCCCAGCACGACCTGGATGCATGGCAGCAGGACCTGGCCGCCCTCGCTCCAGGGCGGGACGTCAGCATCGGCGGCGACCGCGGGCTGACCCTCGGGTTCCACCTGCACGAGGACGGCTGGCTCTCGATCACGGTCGACGATCCGAACCGCCTCATCACCATGATCGGGGCCCATCCGGAGGAGAACTGGATCAACGACCACCACGAACGCCTGGCACAGGTCCGGCGGACGTGGCCCGGCGAAGTCGTCGAGACGGCCCCGGGCGTCTACCAGTTGAGCACGGGCCGCGAGTCCTGAGTCACTCCGAGGCGACCTCCGGGACAACCTCAGGAGCAACCTCCGAGGCAACTGTGCCTTTGCTTCGCAGCTGGACACTTGCAGGCCAACTGGTCAATCTTTCCCGGCTTGTCGGCCAGCCCTTCCGAGCTTGGCGGTCTCCAGCCACTGTCCCTCCGTGACGCCGGCAGCAGGCCTGTGGATGCTCACGGCCGGCTTTGCCGGAACGGCAAACTGTCTCGTCCTTTCGCGGGTTCTCCCGCAAGATCGGCTTGGAGCAGGTGGGGCGGCAAGACGAGGCCGCTCCCGACGCACACCGGACCAACAGCACGGGAGGACGCATGCCACCGCACGACGCAGCGCTCACGCACCGACTGATCTCCTCGCCAGGGCACCGGATTCATCTGGTGGAGCAGGGCACCGGGCCGCTGGTGCTGCTGGTGCACGGCTTCCCCGAGTCCTGGTACTCCTGGCGTCACCAACTCCCGGCCCTCGCCGCGGCGGGCTACCGCGCGGTCGCCCTCGACGTGCGCGGCTATGGCCGCTCCTCCAAACCCGCGGTCCCAGCCTCCTACCGCATGCTCGACTTGGTCGAGGACAACGTCGCGGTGGTGCGCGCCCTGGGTGAGGAGTCGGCGGTGGTCGTCGGCCACGACTGGGGCGCGACGATCGCCGCCAACTGCGTTCTGCTCCACCCGCAGGTGTTCCGCGCAGTGGGACTGCTCAGTGTCCCCTACACGCCGCGAGGCGGGCCGCGGCCCAGCGAGATCTTCGCCCGGCTGGGCGGAGACGAGGAGTTCTACGTCTCCTACTTCCAACAGCCCGGCCGAGCCGAGGCCGAGATCGAACCCGATGTCCGCGGCTGGCTCGCGGGCTTCTACGCCGCCCTGTCGGCCGACACCATGCCCGCACCCGGCGCTCCCGACCCGCACTTCATCGCCGAAGGCGGCACGCTGCGTGAGCGCTTCCCGTCCGGTCCACTGCCCGCGTGGCTCAGCGAGAGCGACCTCGACGTCTACGCCGGGGAGTTCGAACGGACCGGTATGACCGGGGCGCTGAACCGCTACCGGAACATGGACCGGGACTGGGAGGACCTCGCCGCCTTCGACGGTGCCCCCATCACCCTGCCGTCCCTGTTCATCGGCGGCACCCGGGACGCCTCCACCACGTGGCTGGCCGACGCGATCAACGCTTACCCCACCACACTGCCCGGGCTGACCTCCTCCCACCTCCTCGACGGCTGCGGCCACTGGATCCAGCAGGAACGCCCCGCTGAGGTCAACCAGCTCCTGACCGAATGGCTTGCCACACTGCCCTTCTGACCCACCCACTTGCCCCTTCCGGTGTGACTCCGACCCTCCCTCACCGGTTCGACGCCGCGCGTACACCCTGGCCAACTGTCATGAAAACTCTGGCCGTCCACGGCGAACAGTCACAACGAGGCCGACGGCGTCGATCTCCAGAACGGCGGCCGGGATGCGGACGTGGTGCAGGGCCTGGCGGACGAGCAGGGCGGTGTCGCAGGCGAGCGGGCGGTCGGGGGCGTTGGAGTCGACGAGGAAGGTGCCCTCGACCAGGACGGCCCAGCCGTTCACGCGGCCGGCTCCGTGCTCGATCCAGCCGAGCGCGCGGCCGTCCTTGCGGACGTAGAACAGGCCGGGGGCCCGGCTCCAGCCGACCAAGTCCCAGCCGGAACCGAGGAGTGTTCCGGCGTTGCGGATCAGGTCGTAGCGGCCCAGGCCGCGCAGGTACGGCTCCGGCGGCGGGCGCAGCGGGTCGTCGTCCTGCTGGCGGGGGGGGAGCACGACCGGCGGGGCCGGTTCAGCGGCGGCCGGCCCCGCCGGGACGGGCTGCTCCTGGTCCTCGCCGGCGTCTGCGGTTTCGCCCCGCGAGGCGGAACCGTCGTCCTGGTCGTCGTCGGCCTGGCTGGCGTCGTCGCCCCACAGGTCGATCCGCTCCAACATCCTCCGGGTGACGCCCTGGGGGCCGGGGCTGCCGGGCCATCGGGTACGGTCACGGTTTCACGTCCGCTCAGTTCCGGTGACGGTCCGTCCGGATCGCCACCGGGGGACGGTGAGTCCCACCCGAACCGTGTACAACCCCTAGGGAGCTTCCTCGTGCACCAACTCCTGCGCCGGAGCCTTCCGGCCCTCGCCGCCCTCGGCATAGCCGTCGGCGCTCCGCTGCTCACCGCCGGCACCGCCCAGGCCCAGGCCCAGCACGGGTGCGGCACCGTCGGCGTCCAGTTCTCCGTCGACGGCGGCAAGGGCTGGATCTCCGACGGCCGGATGTCCCAGCCGCACGGCGTCATCCAGGTCCGCCTGGTCGGCGACGTCGTGGACGGCTGCGACTACCGGGTCTCGCTGGCCTCCTACGACACCGAGGGGCCGACCTGGGCCACCTCGGGCAAGCAGACCTTCCTCGGCTGGGCGACCACGACGCTGCGCAGCGGGAACCGCCAGGCGACCCTGGACGTCTCCGCCCACCTGCCGAAGTGCTACGGCCAGATCGACCTGTACAACGGCGACAAGAAGTTCGACGGCGTCGCCAACCCCGCGCCGAGGTACCCGGACGGTGTCTTCCCGGACAACCTGATCTCGGCCTGGAACGGCGGCAAGGCCTGCGTGCCGACCCCGACCGGCACGCCGACCGTCCCGGTGCCGACCTCCTCGGCGTCGCCCACGGCCACCGCGACCCCGCACCCGACCGGGACGCCCACCGCCACGACGACGCCCTCGGCCACCGCCACCGCGACGGCCACCGCCTCGCCCTCCACCACCGCCAAGCCGTCGGCGCCGGCCACCACCGGGACGCCGTCCAGCGGCACCCCGTCGACCGCCCCGGCCGTGCCGGCGCCGTCCGCCCCGGCGGACACGACCGGCCCGGTCGGCAAGCCGACCGCCAATCCGGTCTCGACCACGCCGGCCAGCACCCTGGCCAGCACGGGTGGCAACAGCAGCCAGATGATCGTCTACGGCGCTGGTGGGGCCGCGCTGCTCGCCGTCGGCGGGGGCGCGCTGGTGATCGCCCGCCGTCGGGGCGCCCGCCGCTGACGCGGCACCACTGAGGTACCCAGGACGCCCGCGGTCCCCGGACCGCGGGCGTCCGCCGTCCGTTCACCCCCGGACGGTCCGCAACCGGCGCCGGTACTCCGTCGGCGTCATGCCGAGCTGGCGGCGGAACACCCGCACGAGCGTGTCGGTGGTCCCGAACCCGCAGGTGGACGCGATGCGTTCGAGCGTCTCGTCGGTGCTCTCCAGCCGGTAGCGGGCCCGTTCGACGCGGGCCGACTCGACGTAGGCGCTCGGGGCGTGGATCTCCGACACCAAGACCCGCCGGGCCAAACTCAGCGAGGACCAGCTGGCCGCGCTCGCCGCGCTCGGCCTCCACTGGCGCTGATCGCAGAGCCACGACGGAACGGCTCTCGGCGTGCCGCGAACTTCGCGGCACGCCGGGCAGGTGGCATCGTCGTACGGTCCGGCTTCGTCTATCGGTGCCTGTTCCCGTCGTGGATCATGCGGCGCAGGCTCGTGCGGGCGGCGGCTGGGTCGGTCTTGTGCGAGAGGGGCGCCGAGTGGGTCCGGCGGGTGGGCTCACCGAGCGCGCCCAGCGGCACAGGGTACGCAGGGCGGTGAGGCAGTCCGCTGCCCGGCGCTGCGGGTCGGTGTCGGTGCTGGCCCAGGTGATCCGGGCGTCCGGTCGTATCAGAACAGCGGTGACGTCCCGCCAGATCGGATCCGCCGCCACTGCTGCCAGCCCTCCCAAGTGGTGCGGTCCGGCGGCGGCCCCACCCGCAGGAACGGGACGATCGGGCTCTCACCCGTTGCTGGCCGGTCCGTCACCGGGCTCCTCCTGGTCATCGTCCTCGGGCAGGAGGAACACGTTGCGTTCACGGAAGCTGGCCCCAGCGGGGGCGGGGGCTTGGGGGCGGCGGAGACGGCAGCCTCACGTCCGCGGCGGCGCTCGGCGTCGAGGCTGTCGCGGGACTGCCGGGCCCGCAGCGGCCACTGCAGCACAGCCCCGCCGTCCGAAGTCGCCGGTGCTGGGGTGTCGGGAACCACCGCTGGCTTCTCCGGCGTCGGGGCCGGCCGGTCGGCCGCTGCGGCCTCGGCCTGCAGGACTTCGCGGGCGTGCTCGGTGCGTTGGGACTTCTTCATCCGGGTCGGCCACCGGCTCACCGGGATCTTGGAACCGATCAGTTCCAGGAGGACCGGCAGCAGCTCGGCGTCGGTCTTCGGTTTCATCCCGCAGGCGGCTGCCTTCTTGAGGAGGTCGCGGACCCGCGCGTCCGCGAAGGCCGGCATCTGCCCGACCGAGGGCATGCCCGTCCAGGCCAGGTCGTGCCAGGCGTGGGTGATCGGGTCCTGAAAGGACGCCCCCCTGGCTCGAGGCTGTCTCGTAACTCGGCTGGCGGCAGGTGCCAGCCGGTCGGCGGCGGTGCGGGATGATCGTGCCGGTGCCGCGGTAGGCGCCGCCGGCCAGCGCGATCGCGTCGCCGCAGGCGGTGGCTGGTCCCCCAGATGATCGACGCGATCGCGCGGGAGTTTCCAGGCCGACTTCGGTTTCAGCCGCCGGGGGCTCTGTTCGGGCCAGTTATGCAGAATCGTGGTTCCTGGACCGCCCGCCGGGACGATTCTGTTGGTGCTACCCCAAGTAGCAGCACGGACCTGGGAGATGACACGCCCGGTCGAGATGCCGCTTGAAGAGTTCGTACAGGCGGAAGGGGCAGCAATGCGGCGGTGAATTCATGAGCGTCTGCTGAGGTGCCGACGGGAGCCGGTGTCGAACCCTTATGGCACCTGCACCGGCTCCGAAGAGCCGCGACGACTGACGAACGAGCCGTACCGACGGTCACCGGCGGCGTACGCCTACCGCTGACTCTGTCGGCTGCCCGCTTGAACCGCTGCCACCGCACTGACCCAGCACCTGCCAGCACCGAGCCTCAACTGCGCGTCTTCTGCCCGCATCGCGTGAAACGCCGACGTAGGGAGTCCTGACCGTGCCGTCCTTGCTGAACTACGCCATCCTCACCGACCCGACCTCGCTCCAAGCGTCGCAGCCCGGGGCACCGTCCATGGGAACGGTGTACGTGATCGTCTCCAACACCCACCAGTCCGAGGTGCGGTGGGATTTCATCGATGTGGAGATACCGGTCGGCAGCGGCCCCAACGACCTGACGGGCAACCCCACCGCGATCAGCGCGAGCATCGAGAAGGACTACAAGGTCAACCGGGAGCCGGAGCCGACCTTCGACTGGGACAGTACCCTCGGCCGCTTCAGGGCCCATGACCCCTCCGGGGGCAGGCTGACCCTGCCTGAGGAGGAGTCGCTGGTCCTGCGACTGGAGAACATACCGGTTTCCGACATGGCGGGGCTGGTCCGCCTGAAGATCTACGAGCGCTCCGGCGGCGGCGACAGCAACCTCCCCATTCGGCGGGCGAACTTCATCACCACTCTCGGGCTGGTGAAGCAGGCTCCGAAGATCCCACGCAACTTCCGCCCGGAGAAGAACTCCCTGGTGGACGTGGACGCGAGCCAGAACGTCGTGCTGACGTGGGAGGGGCCGGACAACCTCGACTACTGGATCCGCGATCCGCAGGGGAACGAGGTACTCGTCCAGTCGGCGGCCCAGGGGCCGCAGGTGACCCAGCAGCCCTACACCTGGTCACCCCCCTCCGCGCCAAGGCGAGGCACCACCTACACCCTCATCGCCGGAACGACCACCACCGCGCAGCAACACCACGGGTACTTCCTCACCACCACGGTCCACGCACTCGTCCCCGAGTTCGACAGCGGGACGCGCACTCCGTGGGTCGAGCAGGCGCCGAGCAAGAGCCGTGCCACCTTCTCCGCAGCCGGGATGGAGATCCACAACGGGGCCGGCGCCCTGGGAACCGTCTCGGCCGACAGGGTCGACGTGGACCGCGTGGACACCAAGTCAGTGCACGGCCGCAACCCCAGCGACGGCTGGATCGACTTCCCGCAAGGCGGAGTGCACGTGCACAAGGAGGGCAAGCAGGACCGGGGGACCGTCTGGGCCGACAGGGCTGACGTGAACGGTGTGAAGACCGCATGGGTGCAGGGGCCGAGCGACAGCGACGGGTGGATCGAGTTCCCGCAGTCCGGGCTGAACGTGTTCCACGGCCAGGGAAAGGCCTGGGGAACCGTCTGGGCCGACAGGGCCGACCTGAACAGCGTGACCACACACTGGACAGAGGGACCGGACGGGAAGAAGAGCCGCATCACCTTCACCGAAACGGGCGTGAAGATCACCGACCCCGAGAAGAAGAGGGGCACGGTGGTCGCCGGCGAGACCAACGTTCGAAGCGTGGTCACCCCCTGGGTGTCGGGGCCCCAGGCTGGAGCGGGATGGATCTCCTTCCCGAACGAAGGGGTGGACGTGCACCGGGATGGAGAGGTTTCCTTCGGAAGGATTCGATACGCCTCGTACAATGAATCGCAGACGGTGAATGAACGCCCCGTGCACCGCAGGCTGCCCCCTTACGAGTGGCCGCCGCGGTCCGGGAACTAGGGCGGGTATCGGGTCGTGATCAATCTGTGGGATTCGCCCTCACGGCGAGGCCTGATCGGGTAGATCATGTCGCGTGACGCGAGTGCAACTGACTGATGCGGAATGGGAGTTCATCGAGCCGTACCTGCCGGTCGGCGAGTACGGTCCGTACCCGGAGCGGCTGCGGCAGCAGTTCGAGGGCGTGATCTGGCGGTTCAAGACCGGAGGGGTACCGCGTGTTCACCGTCGTCGAGGAACAGGTCCGCCAAGACCTCGCCGCCGACGCGATCGACCGACTCTGGGGGCGTTTGTGCCATCAGGGGACGATCTCTTCGGCAAGCATTGCTGCGCTGCCGCGGCTGGCGGACATCGCCGAGAGCACCGTCCCCGGAGACTGGGCGCTCGGGCTGGCCGGCGCCATCGCGGGCGGCCTGCTCCAAGACCACCACGGTGCCGATGAAGAGGTGGCCCGCCAGGAGCCGACCCTGGCACGGCTGCGGGACCTGACCACCGCGCGCCTGGCACCCGGCCAGGACAGTCGAACCTACGCCCCGTGGGACTTCGCCCGTCGCCACACCACGGACACGTTCTGATCGCCAGCGAGGCGTTCGAACACCAAGCCCGGACCCGCAGGTCCCGACTTGACGGCTTGGCACCGTGAGGTGTCTGCGGTGGGGAGTTCGGCGAGGCGAAACTCACCGGCCCTGCGGGACGGAACTCACCGGGTGCGGGGACGGTGAGCCGTCCGGGCCGGGCACGAACTCGCGACCCCCTCGATGCTCCTGCGCCATCGCCTGGTATCCCTGCCAGCGCTCATTTGAGTACAGGTACTCAGGTGTCAGCCCGGGCCGCTCGCCTAGGGTGGCCGGTAGCCGAACTTCCTCCAACTATCAGGCGCGGTACTGATGGTGCGGGTGGATCCTCTGATCGTGGCCGCTTCTACACCGGCGTAGACGCCAACGGTGTACATGTCGGAGGAGTCGACACCGACAACCACATGATCCATGGACGACAGACCACCGTCCCCGAGTTCGGCGCGCACATCCTGCCCACGAACCCCAAGGGGGACCACTCCGACTACTGGAACGACGATTCGCCCACCTTGCCAGCCATGGGTGAGGTCATCGCTGGAAAGCCGGTCTCATGAGCACCACCGAGCGCGCCCCCCTGATCAAGCGGGTCACCGCCACCGCCACGTTTCTGGTCGCCGTTCTGGCCCTGAACGCCTGCGGAGTAGGGACCCTGGGCGAGCGGTCGAAGCCCACGATCACCTTGGACCAGGCCAAGAAGCAGATCGATGCCTACCTCACGGACATTCTGGCCAAACTGCCGGTCAAGCCCGTGAAGAGCCCGGGTGATTTCAGCGACCTGGAATGCGACGCCAACGACGTCGGCCCGCACGGCAGAACGCAGACCGGCCGGGAATACGACTTCGGCGACGTCCCCTCCGCGCCCAAGGCCGAGGCCGCGAAGGACTTCCGCGAGTTCCTGGCCGGCCACGGCTTCGAACCGGATCCGGACGCCGCCGGATCACGTTCTGACTGGATCAGAATGAAGAACCCCAATGACAACTTTCTCGCCACCATGGACGGGGTCTCCGACTCCAGCCACGACCTCTCCCTCAAGGTCAGCTCCCCCTGCGTCTGGCCCAACGGAAAGCCACCGGCCTGATCCGACCCCACCCCCGGGCCGCACCCCCGGGGGGTGCGGCTCCCCACACGTCCGTGCGGGTCGCTGCACATGAGGTGGCGACGGCGTAGGTGGTGATCACGGCGGCTCCCGGGGGAGCGCGTCGTCCAGGCACCTGGCCGTGATCCAGTAGTGGCGCGCCTGCTCCTGGCCGTCGCGTCCGGCTGGGAGATGCGCAAGGCGTTGGCGGCCATGCAGAAGGAGGCGGTCGGCGGTGCGGGTCTGGATGGCGGTGGCGATGCACTGGACGCCCAGTTGGTCGGTGAGGTCAGCCAGCACGGGGACCAGGTCCGTGGTGGTGACCGGGTCCAGGCAGGGCACGCCCCCTGTGGCCCACTCCTGCCATGTGGCGGCGATACCGCGCAGCAGAGCAGTGACGATGTCGGCCGGGACGACCAGTGCCGCCCTGATCGCGGCGCACCGGCAGGTGGAACTGCTGCTCGCCGTCGTGGCGGGATTCCGTGACATTTCCTCCGGTGGATTTCGTCCGGTCAGGCATAGAAAGAAACCCGGCCACCTGTTCGGTGGCCGGGACTGGCCTTTTTCGGCGACACGGAGCCGCCAGCGGGGTGCTTCTACAACTCCATGTCCATCCATGCGATGTCGTTCAGCTCGACGTCGAGGCCGCGGGCGCGGCGGCCGCCGTCCTTGAAGTACTCGTCGCGCAGGGCCTCGGCGAGGATGGCCTCCTGCTGGGCCTGGGTGGCGCCGGCGTCGCGGGCAGCGTAGAGCCGCTGGGCGACGGAGCCGGGCAGCTTCTGGGTGATCATCCGGGGGCGGGGGTCGTCGGTGGTGCCGCCGGCCGCGCTGTAGCCGAAGGTCGCCTGGATGTGGAGCATGAAGCCGCGCTGCTCGGCGTCGCGGCGCACCCGCTTCTTCACCCGCGGCTGCCAGGCCGCCCGTACCGCGCGCTCGACCTTCGCCGCGTTGGCCTTCGTCATGGGGATGTCGCCGGTCAGCTCGCCCTCGGCGAGGGCGGTCAGGGCGCGGGCCCAGCGCTGGGCGGTGCGCACCGAGACGCCGGCCACCTGGGCGAGGCGCTTGGTGTCGTTCTTGGCGACCTTCTCCCACAGGAACTTGACCCGGGTGTTCAGGTGGACCGGGATGGGGCGGGTGCGCTCGGCGCGCTCCAGGCCCTCGTCGATCTCCCGACTCATGGAGCATCAGGTCCTTCCTCGCCCCGGCCGGGGCGAACTCGAGTCATGGGGGGGCGGCCCGCCGATCGGTGTCGGCGGGCCGCGCGGGGCGCGGCTTCCCAGCGGTGGCGGTGATCATTAAGGTGTGGAAGCTGTGAGCATGCGTGGATCCGGTGACGACCTGTGGGAAGAGTTCGTCAAGGAGTTTGAGAAGAACAACGCGGTACGGGAGCCGAGTGTCGCCGAACAGGCGCGCCGGCCCGCGCGACGAAACGCGCGACGTCGGCTGCTGCTTCCGGTGGCCGCTGCGCTGCTGGTGGCAGCGGGCGCGGGGGCGTACCTGCTCCGGCCGTCGAGCCCTGCACCGGCCGCACCGCCCGCGCTGGCTGCGCCGGCATCGTCCGATCGCTCACCGCACGTGGCGACGCCGTCGATCGGTGCTTCGTCGGCGGCATCCGGCGCTCCGGTCTCGGCGATGCCGCTGTCCGTCTTTCCGGCGCAGGTCCAGGGGTACACGCTGGTGGCGGGCGTGGCGCGCTCGAACTGCACCGGCCCGGACACCGTGGCGCCGACCCTCGCCGGGTTGATCACGCAGGGCCACGGCTGTCTCGGAGTCGACCTGGCGCTGTACAAGGACGCCGAGGGCAACCAGTACAACGTGGCGCTGTTCACCATGGCGGACCAGGGCGACGGCGTGCACCTGGTGAGCTTTCTCGGCTCCCACGCCGACTCCTTCCAGGTCGCCGTCCATGTCCCGCCCACGGATTCGGGTCTGCGCCGGTTGCCGGCCGACAGCGGCCGCGTGCAGGACTTCGCGGCCTACGGGCACGGCGTGGTCGTCGGTTCGGCCCAGTGGTCCGACGGCCGGACCGCAGACCTCGACAAGCTGTCCGATCAGCTCTCGCCGCTAACCGACGCTGTCATCAAGAACGTTCCCGCCTGACGGGGCGCCCCGCCCGACTCGGTCCTCCGCGAAGGGCGCGGCGCCCTCCTGGGCGTCCACTGTCGGCGACAAGTGAAAACTGGTTTCGCGCCCTGCCGGATCGGGCGCACGCGGTGCCGCGCGTTCTGGGCAACGGCGAGGTCGCCCTACGCAAGCGCGTCCTCCACGCCGCCTGACCGCTGGTCGTGGTGGCGTGGAGGGTCACGCATCGGGGCTGGACGGTGATGGCGCCAAGCACGACGGCCGAAGGGCGGGGGCTCGGGTCAGTGTTGACCGAGGCCTCGGCTGTCGAGATAGTCGACCAGTGCAGCCTCCTTCCGGAGCAACCGGTCGCGGTCATCGGCAGGTAGCGAGGCAAGGGCGTCGCGCAGGACGCGCTTGCGAGGAACGTGGACCATGTCGCCCGAGTAGATCCGGCACCCCGAGCACCAGGCAAACCCGATGCAACGCTCGAAGCTGGCGGACTCGGGCGGATGGAATCGGTACTGGTAGGAGCGGACAGGCTCGTGACACACGAGGCAGATCCAGCGGTCACCGTCGCGGACGGACCAGCCGCTCCCCCTCTGACGCCAGGACTTCCGGCCGGCCGTTGCTCTTCAAGTTGCCATGCGCTCATTCTGCCTTGGCGCGGCGCTCATGGGACAACCGATTGCGCTGGCTGTCCATGAGACGGGTACAGCAGCCGCGACCGTTCATGATCGCGGTTCTGGTGACGCTCCGTCGGTTCAGCACGGAAGTAGTTGAGCCAGAACCGGTTCTCGTGAACAAAGCCAGCCGTCGACAGGCCGCGGTCTGCGTGAACCGGCTCGACGTCCTGTCTGCCACCCCGGCAGCCATCGACACCGGCACGGCGCCGACATGGAGGCTCCGCCATCTTCGAACGTGCTGGTCAGCGGGGCTGGCGTGACGGTCCTTGACCGTGCTCGTGCCGGTGGTAGGCGGGAGTCTGCGGTCTTGATCGTCTGACGGGGTGGTTTCCTCGAATCCTCCGCGTTCCGGGCCCGGTACCACGTACGATCCGGTTCATGGTGGAGTCCGCCAGAAGCAGGCCAACCGCGTCCTGGCCGCCGGACGCGCCCCATCGAACACGGCTTCGCCCACCTGAAGAACTGGCGGGTCCTCACCAGGCTCCGTACGGACCCCTGCCGCGCCACCGCTCTCCTGCGCGCCTTGCTCGTCCTCACGAACCCGGAAGTCAACCGTCGACCAGGACTCTCGAAGAGGCGAAGCCTCACGGATGATGTTCGTCCTCGGCCAGTTGCTTGATCGCCGTGGACCAGGCCGGCGCGTTCCAGAGCGGCCAGGTGCTTGCCCACCGCCTGGCGCGTGACGGGCCAAGCCGCAGCGAGGGTGGTAGAGGTCGCGCCGCCGTCCCGGGTAAGAGCATGGTCGTGCAGGCGGCGCAGGTGGGCGGTTCGAGGTTCTCACCGGAGTCGAAGACTTGCCGGCCCACGATGATGTCCACGCCTGAGTTCGTCAGCGCCCTGTTGACCTCGTCCTCGGCGGCGACCGCATCGGCCTGGGGGCCGGGAAGGAACTCGCTCGGGTCTGCCAGCGTGCCGGGGGTCGGTTCTGCTCGATCACGCTCGTGGCAAGGAGCCACTGCCGTAGCTGGGTTGCGTGGGCCACGGCCTGCGCGGGGGTCAGTGAGAGGGCAATCAGCGTCACCTCGTGATCACTCATGCCGCCGGAGCGTACACATTGCCTGAGACAGATCGTGTGCTGCCTCCGGCTCGCCGATTGGTCGGTCCTTCATCGGAGAGAGGCGGTTTGGAGCTCCGGGGGGAGGTTCGGCAGGGGGAGACCGGCATGCGAGACTGGTGATCATCACCGGGGCGGGTAGGTCCCGGCAGGGGACGACACCACGGGGGACACCATGACGAGCACCGGTACCGACGCGGCCGCATCCGAACCCACGGCTGGCCTCGATGCCGCCGGCGCGGCCGGTGAGCTGCTGCCCTCGGTCGGCGAGATGCGGCTGCCCGCCTGGTTCTTCGGCTTCGAGGGCGTCCTGGCCGGCGCCTTCGACCTGCTGCGGGCCTTCCCGTCCGCCTGGCCCGCCCTGATCCTCCTCGTCGCGGCCAACATCACCGTCTCGCTCACCCTGCTGCGCAAGCGGCTGAAGCTCGCCAAACTGCTGTGGCGCGGCAAGGGCACCCGCAAGGTGGCCTTCGCCCTCGTGGGCCTGCGGATCGGCACCCATGTCCTGCTCGGCGCCCTCGGCTTCGCCCTCGTCTCGGCACTCGGCCATGTCCTGATGGCCCTGGTGATGGCCGGCGTCACCGTCGGCCTGCTGGTGTACGTCCAGCGAACCGCGCTCACCGCCCTGGTCACCGCAGGCAAGGCCACCGCCTGACCCCCTTCCCGACCGCACTGTGCGGGCGCTTGTGCTTTAACCTCCGTCTCCGTCATACGGCGGCGAGGGCAGGCCATAGAAGTCACCGCCGAGCCCCTCGGGCAGCTGGAGGCCCCTCGGAGTGGCCTGGTAGGCGTTCGAACTGGGGCCGTTGTCGAGGCACGCGCTACGCTACGGCGGCCCCGAGAAGGCACAGGAAGGCCGCCACCCCGCAGGGGTGGCGGCCTTCCTGCGTCACGGGAGTACGGGACGGCAGCGTGCCCGGACGGTGTTCGGAGAGGCGGGTCACCACCAGGCCGGTTCGACGTCGGCGACGTCCTGGCCGTCGTCCTGGCCGTCGTCCTGGCCGCGGCTGGCTGTCCGGTGGCCGGCCTCCAGCATTTGGCTCTCCTCGCGGAGCAGCTCGGTGATCCAGTCGGCCACGCCCGCGGGGAGCCGGACGGTGCGTTGTTCGATCTCGTACGGGGTGCTGGTGGTCAGCCAGACGTCGGCGCCGGTGCCGGGGGTGGCGACGAGGTCCGCGAAGGTCTCCAGGGCGTCGGCGAGGTCGGCGGCGGCGTCTTCGTTGTCGCCGTTCACCAGCTTGCCGGGCCGTTGGGGTCGGTCGGCTGTGGGCACTGGCGGATTGTGTCGGGGTGGTGGAGGTACCAGCCCCAGTCGTCGAAATCGGGGCCCCACCGGACCAGGGCAACCCAAGTGGTAGAGCCCTGGTGCAGGCGCCAGCTCTCTATCCGGCCGGGCCGCCAGGATCCGCCGATACGGATCTCCACCCACCTCCAGCGGGGCTCGGCGTCCCGTCCAGCGGGGCTCGGCGTCCCGACACCGGCCGGGGCCGGACATCAGCTCGCGCGGCGCCCGCTCGGCGTCGCCGGGCTGGTGGTCCGGATGGCGGGTGTCCCGTGGCAGAGAAGTTTGAGCGGTGTCAGGGAAGTTTGAGTGGCGCCGGTCACTTCTTCATGCGGCTGAGCGCGAAGGTCCTCGGTCTTCGCCGATGGGAAATCCGACTGAGGGTTGCCGCCGGTGGGCGGCTGCCCCGCGGGTTCAGCTGGGCATCAGGGCGGGGGCGAGGAGGCGTAGGTCTTGCAGTTGCTGCTGCAGGGTGTCGGCGATGGGCTGCACGGCGACATGGTCGGCACCGGCCTGGTAGTGCTCCCGGATGCGCTCGGCCAGTGTCTCCGGGGTGCCCCAGGGCACGACCGCGTCGATGAGTTTGTCGCTGCCTCCGTCGTCGAAGTCGGCGTCTGTGAAGCCCAGTTCGCGCAGGCTGTTGAGGTAGTTGGGCAGGCGCAGGTAGACGGCCGCGTAAGCGCGGGCGGTGGCGCGCGCCCGCTCGGGGTCGGTGTCGACCACCACGGCCTGCTCCGGGGCGAGCAGCAGGTCGGGGCCGAGTGTCGCGCGGGCCCGGCGGGTGTGTTCGGGTGTGACGAAGTACGGGTGAGCGCCCTGGGCCCGGGTGGCGGCGAGCTTCAGCATCTTCGGGCGCAGCGCGGCGAGCACGCGGGGCACCGGCTCGGGGGTCGGTGCGCCGAAGGGCGTGGCGTCCATCGCGTCCAGGTAGGCCCGCATGTCGGACAGCGGTGTGCTGGAGTCGTGACCGCGGGCGCTGACGAGAGGCCGGTGGCTGACGCCGAGGCCGAGCACGAAACGGCCCTGCCATGCCTCGTGCAGGGTTCTGGCGCCGTTGGCCGCCGCCGTCGCGTCGCGTCCGTAGATGGTGGCGATCCCGGTGCCGACCATCAGGCGCCGGCTAGCGGACAGCAGCAGGGCCGCATGGGTCAGCGCCTCCTTCCCGATGGGGGGCTCGTCGATCCACAGCGTCCCGTAGCCGAGGTCCTCGATGGTGGCGACGGCACGCCGCTCCTCGTCCGCCGTCACCGCGGACAACGACGCGAGCCATACCCCGGTGCGGCCCAGGCGCTGTTTCAACGCGGGCAGGTCCGTGAAGGTGGTGACGCGTTCAGTCATGGTGCACTCCGTACTGTTCCTGGGCTTGGGTACGGCAGCCTGGCACTTCCTCGATTCACGGCGAGATTAGCCTAATTCCGCTGATATGTGACGCCGCGCCAGTATTGCTGCCTGCGGCAAGTACCAGGGGTGTCCTGTGTGTGCGTAGACATGGTCAGCTTCGGCGGGCCGACACCCTGAGACCGGCATCACTCAAACGTCGCTGACACTGCGCAAACTTCTCTGCCGCGGGACACGGGTCGTCGGCCGTCAGTCTCCAAGGTGGCGGCGGAGGGCCGCTTGGCGGACCTCGTTGCTGGCTCGGGTGGTGTTGAGGGTGGCTGCGGCGCGCTGACGGGCGGCCAGGGCGTCGATGCGGGCCTCTCGGGCCTCTCGCTCGGTGATCCGGTCCAGACAGAACTCATCCCGGACCCAGCGGTCGACCACGGCGCGCACGTACGCTCCGGCGGGCCAGCGGCTGCCCATGGCGTGGCGGCGCAGCGTTCGGGGGTACAGGTCCATTCGGTGGGCCGTGCTCGGCCAGCAGCTCCAGCGTGGTCGCGACGATGGGCACCGCGTCGTCGTACTCGCGCCAGCCGTCCCGTCGTGTCATGCAGCCGGACGGTCCACCAGGAGCCCCGCCAGCACTCGGCCGACAGGTCGGCGACCGCCTCCTGCCGGGTGGCCAGCGCGGTGGGTCCGGCGTCGGTGACGACCAGAGCGACCGGCGGGTATCCCGCACGGGTGTGACCCGGGTAGGCACGGCGCCACCAGTGCACCGTACGGTCGGCGCTCTCCTCGCGCGCGCGGGCAGGGTCATTGTCACGGACCCTGACACGGAATGAGCATTTTCCAACCTGAAGTTGCAGGTCACGGGGCTGGCATGGGTCGCGGCTGAGGTGCTCGTGCCGGTCGTGGGCGTGATCGCTAGCAAGTGACCGTCGGTCAGCGCTGGACCTCGGCGTTCGTGAGCACGAGCAGGGCCCGCAGGAGGGCGGTCGCGTGTCGGGCGTTCATCCGGACCTTGGTGAGGATGCGCCAGTTCTTCAGATCGGCGAAGCCGTGCTCATTGGCCGCTCGCTCACGGCTGACCAGCCGGTTCGCCTCCTTCTGCGCAGCGGTCAGCGGATGCCCGCGAGTCGCCTTGCGCCCGGTGACGATCACCGGATCGTCGGGGTCGTCCTCCAGACCGACGGACCCGAGGTCCGCCAGCGCGCCCAGGCCGGCCTCCCGCAGGTGGGCAGTGATCTTGTTGTGGCGGGCGGTAGTAATCTCGCTGGAGCGGCCCGGCTTCGCCGCCGAGATCCAGACCAGATTGCCCTTCTCGTCGGTGAGCGCGAGGAACAGCAGGCCGTGGGCCTTGTGCTTGCCGGAATAGTTCGGCCGGTTCTCGTGCCCAGTGCGCCGGCGAGTGCGAACGAGGGTGCCGTCGAGCAGAACGACAGCGCCACCCTTGCGGGCGATTTTCTTCAGGGCGCGGTCCAAGCGCGGGGCGCGCGCGGCAAGTAGTTCGATCACCTCCAGCAGCCATCGGCGGACCGTGGAGGCGGAGACGTCATTGCCGCCCGCCATGTCCGAAAGCCGCTGGTCGTGGCGGAGGACCGCGAGGACGATCAGTGCGATCTTCCCGGGCGGCAGCTTGCGCCAGCGTGAGCCGATCTTCCTCAGGCGACCGCGGATCAGGTCGGACACCATAGTCGTGGTCGCGGTGGACAGTTCCAGGCGGCACTGATAGACAAGGCCGTCGCAGCCCTCGGCGGGGTTGGTCTTCTTTCGCATGGAATCCCCAACTCCCGTCGGGGGTTTCTGTGTTACGCCAAGATCGGGCCGGTGTCGGTCAGGCGGTCGGCTGCGGCAGGGCGGCGAAGCGGCCGGCGGGGGTGCGGTGCAGCCAGCCCCGGTCCGCCAGACGCTTGAGCTTGTCGCGCACCGGCTCGACCTGCCCCGGCTGAGAGCCTCGGCCGAGTCGCATGCTGACGTCCTTGGCCGGGACCGGCTCCGACGCCCCGGCCATGATCTTCATGATCGCCTGGTAGTCGGCAGGCAGCGCACTCATGTCCACGCCCTGTTCGCGGTGCGGGACCAGCAGCATCCCGCCTGCCCCGGGCGCGCTGGTGACCCGTTCCAGCTCGGCGGCAATCTCCGGGTCGTCGGCGCACCCGGCGCGCTGGGCGTCGGCGAACTGCCCGAACACCACCTCGGCCGCCTCCAACCGGGCCACCTCGACGTCAAGGTCGGCGAGTTCCTTCCGCAGCCGCTCGGCGCGGTCGGCCAGGACCAGCCGCCTCTGCATCACCCACGTCAACACATCCGCCACCAGCGACTCCTCCCGTCCAGCCCTCCACCGCAGAGTAGGACGCCGCCGCGGACCGGCACTGGGCTTCGGGCGAAGCAGCGACAGGGCAGACGATCTCCTGCTAACGAGGTAAGAACGCTCAGCGATGCTGCTGACGTTCGGTTCCGGTGTCGAAGAAGGCGTCGAGGTACGCGTTCGGCTCCAGTGGGCTGTCCCGGAGCAGCGAGAACACCTCGGCGCCCGAGCCCGGTGTGCCGCCCAGGCGGTAGGACTGGGCGAAGCCCAGGTAGCCGAAGCCATTGTCGGCCGCGTATGTCTCGGCCTCCGCCTCGGCGAGGGCGATCGCTTCGTCAGCCGATGCAGCCTGCCAGAGCGTGATCCGCTCCTCGTAGCTTCTCCCGTGCCGGGTCTTCCACTCGAACACGCACCGGACCCCGTACCAGTCCACGTCTTGCTCCCTTCGCGCCGTGCTGCTGGAGCATTCTCCGCCACCGACGTCGAACGGGATCGTTGGGTGCGGGCATCTACGGGGCCTTGTTCATGCTGGCGAACGTCGAGGTCCAGCACCGACCGACGATCACCTGCTTCCGATCACGCCCGCAACCGGTGCTCAATGCGGTGTTGCGACCAGTGCCGGTGACGGGGGACGCCGAGGGCTGAGTGACTGTCGGTGTCCAAGCCACAAGGCGCTCCGGGCCACCTCGCCGGTCGGTGTGTCCGAACAAGCGGGCATACTGGCGCCGTGCCGACCGCCGAGGAACCCCACCAGCCCCCTTCCCATGAGCCGGAGCCAATGGCGCCGGGCCGGGCGGCACCCGACCCGTTCGAGGGACTCGTCCTGGACGAGCGTTTCATCCAGGGCGCCGCCGTCAAGGAGCCGACCGCCCGGACCCGGATGCTCGCCGCGCAATGGCGGGAGGAGCCGCCGGTGGACCCGGGAGGCCGCCGCTGGGCACCTGGGGCGACCTCCGGCACGGCCGGCTCACGGTGGACCCGGCCCGGACGCCGGCGCACCGTGCTGATCGCGGTCACCGCTTTCGCGGCGTTGCTGGCCGTCACGGTCGGGGTGGACCCGGCCGGTCTGCTGAACAGGGACAGCCTGACGGCGCGCAACCCGCGGGCCGTGCCCGCATCGCCCCGGCCGGCTGCGGACGTCGCGCTGCCCGGCGGCGGGGTCTCCGACGGCACCAGGTGCGGCACCAAGGGCTTCCACCACTTCGAACCGGCGCCCTCCTCCTTCACCTTCGCCGCCGGACCACAGTCGGACGCCCCACCGCCGGGACCGCAACTCGTCCTCAGCGCCTACGGGTTCTCACGGACCTCGGCGACAGACCCCGGGCACTTCACCATCGGACTGGGGCTCGGTCCGGGCCCCGGCGACCGCGCGCTGGACCTGTCCGCGCCACTGGGTCCGCAGGGCGTGGCAGTGGAGATCGAAGGCCCGGACGGCCTGGTCGGCGGAGCCCACGGCCTCCCGCTCACACCCGACGACGACGCCCCGTCCGGCGCGGGCGGCACCGTCCACATCGGACCCGAGAGCGGCGCCTCCGTACAGGTGACCCTCCCGGCCGCGGCCCTGTGTCCGGGCTTCGACGGCTTCGCCGTCCAGCAGCGCCTGGTGGCGCCGACCGACTCGCACAACACCATCACCGGCCAGCCGCCCTACCGGCTCACGGTCTCCATCTCCGATCCGGCGATCGGCGCACTGCGGCGCCAGGTGGGCTCGACGGTGCCGGGCGACGTGCTGGCAACTGACAACCGGATGCCCCACTGACCGGAGCCACCTGAGAAAAATCTCCGACGGCGCTGAACCGGTTACGAAGGTCAACACCTCTCACCAGGGAACGGACCGTCAGAACCGGCCGCGCCGGCCGACGGGCCGAGCGGGCACCTGTGCGGGTCGCGACCCTGGTGCGCTCCAGCCAGCTCATGACCTGGCGCAGCGTGGCGGGGTCGAGGGTGCGGGTGAGGTCGCGGACTGCCTGGTGGTCGTCGTCGGTCAGCGCGTAGAGGCCGGCGCGCTCCAGGGCGGTGTAGAGGGGCTGGGCGGCGGTGCCCGCGAGGCGGCGGTGGGCGACGTCGGTGCTCTGGCAAGCCCGGTGGGCGGCCTCGCGAGCGCAGGCAGCGACGTCCTGCCGGTGGCGTTCGGCGCGCAGCGCGTTCTGGAGGGCGGTGTCGTGGTCGGGGTCGTAGCGCTCGGCCCGGGTCTCGGCGGTGTGGTCGCGCACGCGCTGCCACTCGGCGCAGATGGTGGCCGCGGTGACGAAGGCGCTCTCGTGCCCGGCGTCGGCGTGCCGGTCGGCGGTGCGCTCGTCGTCCCGGGCGCTCGCGGTGTTCGGGGCCGTTGCCCCATTCCAGGTGGCCGATGCTGCCGCGCGGGTACGGGTTGGGCAGCAGGTGGGTGTGTTCGAAGAAGGCTCGGTAGTCGTCGATCTTCTTGGCGACGATGGGTTGGACTCGTTGTCGAGGTCGATCTCCACCAGGAGCACCGGGATGCGGTGGTTGGGGGCTTGGAGGACGGCGTCGGCGCGGACGGTGGGTTTGTGCGGGGTGAGGTGTTCGATCTCGGTGGCCCACTGGTCGATCCGGCCGAAGCCGGGTCCGACGCCGGGGGCGGTGCGGTCGCCGTTGACCTTGTTCTTCGGGATGCCTGGGCCGGTGCCGCCGACCACGAAGCTGATGACGGCCTCGCTGACGGCCAGGGCGTGGCCGGCGGCGGAGCTCGCCCCGGCCTTGCGGGCGATGCCGCCCATGTCCCGGCCGTCGGGGAACAGCGCCTTCGCCGCGTCGCGGCCAGCGGTGGTCATCCCCCAGATGTCCCGGCCGTCCTCGCCGGTGCCGGGAGGGACGCCGGAGCTCCCGAGACGACACCGGGTTCTTGGAAACACGGCTCGGGATCGGAGTGGGCTCGTGCCCACAAGGGCTCGGGTTTGCGCCAGGGACGGTGGAGGCGTCCTGGTCTCTCACGAGCCGCTGCGCTGCCGGTCGAGAGTCCCGCCGGTGCGGGCTTGTCGGGCCGGCCATGCGAAAGGGCCGGTGGTGCAGTCCACCGGCCCTCTGTGATGCCAGGTCAGTCCGTTGTCACCCGGCCTGCGCCAGTCCGCGCACGTCATGCCAGTCACGTTCGATTGCCGCCACCTGTTGATCCCTCCACGTGGACGGGGGCAACGCACGGTGGTTGCGGAGTTCTCGTACGAGCAGCATGGCCCGGTTCAAAGTGAAGGCGGCGCGGACGGACGGGGGTCCGGCCGCCACAAGTTCCTCAATCTGTGGACGGGCTTCCGGGGTGGCTGCCAGGACGATCCAGAGCACCGCCAGGTCGTGTCCTGGGAGGTAGTGTCCCGCGTGCTCCCAGTCGATCACTGTGACCCGTCCGTCGGGCCTGACTACAAAGTTGGTCGGCAGGGGGTCTCCGTGGCCTGGTACGAGGACGGTGCCGGCCCGGTGGGACAGGTCGGTCAGGGCCTGGTGTTCCTGCGGGGTGGTCAGGCCCTGGCGGTGGTCTCGGTCCAGGCGTGCGAGGTAGTCGAGGGTGCGGGTGAACGCCCCTGTGGGGGGAATCCATCGGCCGAGGTCGGTCATGGCCGTCAGCATGGCGGTGACGTGTGCGGGGTCCAGTGCTTGCGGTGGGAACCGGTCGCGACCCGGGGCGGGCGAATGGCCTCGGACGTGCTCGATGACCAGCACGTGGTGCCGGTCGTCCACGGCGATGAGGTCGGGGACTGGCACTGGCGGGGGTGTCTCGGCGAAGGTCTGGTAGGCCTCGATCTCCGCGCTGAACTTCTCGGCCCAAAGTGGTTCTCGGGTGGTCAGCAGCTTCGCGACGGCCGGTCCGTCCTCGCAGTCCCCCGCGATGAGCAGGGACTTGTCGGTTCGGGAAAGGAATGCCGTGGGGCGGAAGTCCGGTCGTAGCCGGATGATCGGTGCGGCGGCGCCGGTGAGTTCGTCGGGCACGGAGCTCCTTGCTGTTCCAGGCGCGGAGCCGCCGGGTGTGCTGGGCTGGTTCCACGCGCAGCGGGGCGGTTTCCCCGGTGCGCTCTGAGAACGCCCGGGCCGTGCCGCCTGGTGCCCGTGCCTGCTGCTGGATCGGGCAGTGCGCCGGTGCTCTGAAGAGGGAGCGCTTCCGACGCTTCCCTGCTGCGAGGACGTCGGCGCGCGGCGCGGTGGTGGAGCCGTTGGGGTTGGCGGCCCCGCGTCGGTACGCGGTCCGACCCGGCCGGGACGGCTGTCCGTCGCCCTGGTCGTTCCGGTCGTCCGAGGTACTTGCCCTCAAGGAAAGAACCGCCTTCTTTCCTTGAGGGCAAGAAGGCGGGCTCCTTGCGGGACCCGCTTGAGATACCGGCGGTGCGCATGCACACCGGTGCATGTCGCCCGGCCGAAGGCGCTCAGACACCCCGCGCGGGATGACGGCGCGGTGCGGGGCCGAGGCCGGCGGCCCGCAGGACGCGGCGCACGGAAGCTGCGCTGACCGTGTGTCCGAGGCGGCGTAGCTCGCCGTGGACGCGCCGGAATCCCCACCGAGGGTTCTCGATGCCGAAACCGAGACGGGTCGGGCGAAGCTCACCGGCAAGCAGGTCGACCGGCCCGCCACGCTCGGGCGCCGTCCTTTGCCACGCCGACAAGGGTCACCAGCGTGTCGTGGGGGAAGGCATACTGCGGTTCTCAGCCGGCGTCGAGCGTGGCGTCGGGGGTCTGTCCGGCGGCGGTCTGTTCGATGCGGGTAGCGAGCATCGTCGCCATCTTCTGGAGTTTCGGCACATCCGAGGGGCCTTCGGCCAGGACTCCGGCGACGGTAGTGCCCACCCGCATGAGGATGAGATTCCCCGGGCTGTCACCGAAGGTGCCACTGTAGGCGGAGGTCTGGTTGCCGATGGCCGGCACCGGGAGTGGGGAAGCGTTCTTCCCGGCCTTCTTCTCGGTCGTCGCCAGGTACGAGCCGGCCTCGGCGGGGGTGGCGAAGGTGGTGATCTTGAAGGAGGCCTTGGCGGTGCCGGCCTCGAAGTCGGCGGTGCTGTCGAGCTTGCAGCCGGGGCACTCCTCGTCGCCACTGTCCTCGGTGGTGACCTCGGTCTTGCGGGCCCTCCAACCGGGCATGGCCGCCGGGTTCGGAAGAGCCCGCTTCACCGCAGCCTTGTCGGCGAGCACGGTCTGGAAGTCCGCCCACTTGTGCGGTATGCCTCCGGCGACCGCGTCCGTGACCGCGCTGGAGCCGCAAGCCGTCAGTACGACCCCCATCAGGACCGACCCGGCACCGATCCCCAGCCGCCTGACGGCGCCGGTGTACGCGGTCATGTGAAACTCCCCGTTCGAAACGATCGCTTGCCGACTGCGCCTCCTCAGGGGTGACAGCCAGGCAGACCTCCAAGATCATCCGATGATACGTCAGGCAGGGTGGCCGCCACTCCCAGGCCAGGAGCGGCGGCCAGGCCGGAACCGACGCAGCGGGCGCGGAAACCGACGGGCCGGACGGACAGCGCCGCCCGGGTCGAGGGTTTCGTCAGGCCGCAGCCCCTGCCCCGCCGTCCCGCCGAACCCGGCCGCTCACGAATGACCTGGTGGAGCCTCAGCTGGTCTCGGTGTCGGCGGCCGGCAACCGGTCCAAGAATGACAAGAGCCCGGACCTGCGGCGGCCCCCGCTCCGGTCGTACTGGTGCACCTACTCCCGGGCGTGGGTCGAGGCGAAGAGCCACTACCGGCTCGACACCACCGCACCGGAGAAGCAGTCCCTGTCCGACATGCTCGACACCTGCGACCAGTGACCCAGCCCCGGCTGCTGAACGCCCCCAGGCGCACGTGACCGCCGGGCCCGGCGGGGTGATGACCGAGGAGGTCGGCTGCGTCACCGGCGAGCCGGCCGTCGTCACCACCGCCTTCCCCGGCGGGCAGGCCTGGCTCGCGGTCCAGTACCGCGGCGCCGACGAGTGGTACGCGCTCACCGGCACCCCCGCTCCCCTGCCCGGCGGCCAGAGCCTCGCCGAGTACCACCAGCGTGTCCTGGACGTCGTGCGCTCCGGCGGCGAGGCCACCGCACCCGACCGACCCCGGGTGCCCGGCCCCAAGGCCGGGCAGGCGGCGGGCGCTCTGGGTGGGGAAGAGCGAAAGGGAGGTCAGCGGCCCGCTGTTCGACGAAGGGGTGGACTACAGCACAGCACGACAGTCATTGCGAGGAACTCCCTCCCGACGGGAACTCAGGTCCGCTTGCTGAGCCGACCTCGACGCCCACGCAGTGCACCGCCGCCGAGAGAAGAGCCACATGGCTGTCAGCAAGCGTCGCCGGTTTGAAATCCTCCGCCGAGACAGCCACACGTGCCGGAACTGCGGCGCCACAGCCCCTGACGTGAAGTTGACCGTCGACCACGTCACGCCCACTGCTCTCGGCGGAAGCGACGGGCCGGACAACCTCATCACCGCCTGTGATCCCTGCAACAGCGGCAAGTCCTCCGTCCCCGCCGACGCGGCCGTTGTTGCCGATGTGGCGCAGGACGCCCTGCGCCGGGCGGCAGCGCTCAAGCAGGCTGCCAGCGAACGAAGCGCAGGAGGCGCCCAGGCTTGCCTACAGAAATGCGTTCCAGCAGGCGTGGAATACCTGGACGTATGAGAGCGGCGGCCGGCGGACAGCGACTCCGCTGGACGAGAACTGGCGCACCATTATCGAGCGGTTTCGGATTGCCGGCCTTCCCATATCCGTGTGGCCCGACGTCGTCGAGAAAGCGATGACGAACCAAACGGTCAACTCGAAAACGTCTTCAAGTACATGTGCGGCATTGCGTGGCGCATGGTCGACGGCGGATAGCGGGCGCTGATGCTCCGCTGGACGGGCAGCAGCCGACCGACGCGGCCCGGGCCATGCAGCACCGGTGAGACCGGTTGAGCGCAGTGTGCGTTCGGTGCGCAGCGAGACGGCGCTGACGCGGAGCGCCTCGTCGTGGCGGCCCGCTCGTCCTCCACCGACGCTCGGTGGGCACATTCGGTTTCGCGAAGGGTGGAGTTGCGCCGGATGATCTGCTGCTTCGCGGCGGTGTCCTCCTCGATCGCGGCCGGTGCCCCCGTTGACCGGCTCGCCACATGCCGACGGTCGGGCTCATCATCTGAGGTGCCCAGCCGTCACGGTCGCGCGCGAACGAAGCCTCCGCCGCGCCCGGCTCCCACACGTACGCGAGCCATGCCGGGTGGCAGGAGCACCACCAGCACCGGCACCAGAGCGAATCCGATAGTCGGCACCGCCACCAGGCCGAGCCGCACGCCGCGCAGCTCTCCGCTCCGGCCTCGGCCGAAGCCTCGCACGCCTCACCGTCGCCGTCTGCCCCGGCCTCCCACGCTCCGGAATCCGCGACCGCGCGTTCCGGCAGCGAGTCCCAGGGCTCCCACTCGGCGCGGCCCTCCGCTTCGGCTCCGCCCCCGGCGTCCCACACGTCCGCGCCGTCGTCCCCGTCCGCACAGGCCACGCACGCCCCCGCCCCCGCGGCCACACCCATCACCCCGGCTGCGCAGACCGGTTCGAGCTCGGACGCCGTGCAGCAGGTCCTCAGTCTGATCAAGCGGTCAGTCTGACCCAGGACATGCTGAACGAGACGCCGCCGGACGACGGCCACCGCAAGAACATCCTCAGCAGCGAGTTCACCCACATCGGCATCGCCGTCCACCGGGATGCCAGTGGAGCCGTCTGGCTCACCCAGGACTTCTCCAACTGACCCGTCCGTCAAGGACGTAGGACGAGGCCCCTGAACCCCATCCCGGGCGGGTCGGCCGCTCCGTCCCGCGGGACGGAGCGGCCGGAGGATCAGGAACAGAGGTCGAGCGCGCCCATCGGGTGGCCGACCCGGATCGCCCGGGCGGCCTCGTGCGGGCAGGCGGCGCGGCCCCGTGCGCGCGGGCCGGTGTCTGTACCGCGCCGGGTGCGCCCGCGGCGACGACGCGGGCGCCGAGTCGTCAGGCGGGCTGGACGGTGACTGTGCAGAGGCGCTTGGTGGCCCGGGTCAGGGCTACGTACAAGTCCCTTTCCCCACCGGGGCGGGCCGTGACGATTTCCTCGGGGTTCATGACGACGACCCCGTCGAATTCCAGGCCGCGTGCTTCGGACGCCGGCACGATGCGTGCGTGGTGGGCGATGCCCTGGGCCGTCAGCTCGCTCACCCTGGTGTCCGCGCAGATCACTCCCAGAAGCTCGCCCGGGTGCGCGGTGCTCTGGGCACGGAGTTCCTGAGCGACGGCGGTGACCAACCCGTCCGGAGGTGTGGTCACGGTGCGAGGGCTCTCACCGCTTCGCAGTGACCGTGTGGGCTTCTGGTCCGGAGCGATCCGCGTGAGCAGGTCCCGGACGCTCTCCAGGATCTCCTGCGTGGTGCGGTAGCTGACGGTCAGGTTGTGCAGTTTGAACCGCGGTCCGACGTGGGGGCTCAGTGCTTCCTTCCAGTCGCGAGCTGTCGCGACCGGGCCTGCCTGGGCGAAGTCACCCACCAGCGTCATCGCCCTTGACGGACAGCGGCGGACGATCATCCGCCACTGCATGGCGGTCAGTTCCTGCGCCTCGTCAACGACGACGTGCCCGTACGTCCGCTCGGGGGGGCCGTCGACCAGGCTCGCCGCCTCGTCCAGCAACGGCGCATCGGCATCGGTCCACGGGTCGTCCGGACCGCGCAGCAGAAGGGACCGCTCCTGCGCGGTCAGGCGGGGCAGGCGCTCGGCGAGAGCGCCGGCGTCCGTCAGGAGCGCCTTCACGAGGTCACCGGGTACCAGCCGCGGCCACAACACCTCGACCGCCCGGTCGACGCCGGCGTCGTCGAGGAGATCGGCTCGGATGGCGTCCAGGTCCAGCTCGTGGGCCGGACCCGAGTCGGCCGCACCTTCGGCACGGCGCTGGGCGGCTCCCGTGAACCGGTCGAGGTCGATGCCCGTCATCCTTTCGGCATCGGCGTCGATCTGCTCCAGGAGGTCGCCCATGTCTCGTTGCATCGCGTCGGTGACGGCGTCGACCAAGAGCTCTTTGAACACCTGGCGCGCGGGGTTGTGCCCCGGTGCGGCTGTCACGGCGGCGTCGCGTGCCGTGGCGACTTCCTCGCCGGACAGGTGAACCAGTTCCTGTCCGACCCGCACGGTGAAGTCACCGGCGGGGGCTTGGTGGACGCGCAGCAGGCCGGCCAGAGCGTCGGCGAGGTCGGAGCTGCCCTTGAGACGCGCCGTATCGAACGGGTCCACCGTGTCCGTGGACACTGCGGCCAGTTCCCGGCACGTCGCCAGAACGACGTCGTTCTCTCCGAGCGAGGGAAGGACCTGGGAGATGTAGTCGAGGAACCGGGCGTTCGGGCCCACCACCAGGACACCCTCCTCCGCGGCGCGCGGGAACGCGTACAGGACATAGGCCGCCCGGTGCAGGGCGACCACCGTCTTGCCGGTGCCGGGCCCGCCCTGCACCACGGTCACCCCGCGGTGGGCGGAGCGGACGATCTCGTCCTGCTCGGCCTGCAGCGTCGCGACGGCCGCGTGCATCCTGCCCGTACGCCGTGCCGACAGAGCCTCGGTCAACGGGCCGTCCCCCACGACGTCCTCGTCGGTCGGGGCGCTCCCGTCCAGCAGTTCGTCGCTCACCGAGACGACCGTGCGCTCCTTGAGGCGCAGGTGCCGGCGCCGCCGCAGGTCCATCGGGTGGACCGGTGTCGCCTCGTAGAAGGGCCGCGCCGCGTTCGCGCGCCAGTCCACGAGCAGAGGCAGGTCATCCTCCTCCGCATGCAGTCCGATCCGCCCGATGCGCAGGGCCGTGCCGTCCGTCCAGTCGATGCGCCCGAAGACCAGCCCCTTTTCGGCGCCCTCCAGCCGGCCGATTTCCTTGGCCAGACGCTCGGCGGCGATTTCTCTCTCGTATGCCTCATCGGCGCTGTCCGCCGGAGCCTTCAGCACACTCGCTCGGTGTACTCGCGCCTCGGAAAGCCGCTCGGTGAGCAACTCATACAAGGAGGACACATAATCCCGCTCCGATTCAACCGCACGCACGGCGGGATCATTCATTTTCGACAACAGGGGCTCCTTCGATTCGAGCCACACCATACGGTCAAAGTTCCCTAAAGATAAGTCTTGACTTACTTGGTGAAGCCATGCCCCTGCGGCTGAATCCATGACGGCCGACCGTATGGCGTTTCATGCATTCCGTCGTTCCGCATATTGCTAATTGCGCTCCCGATGCCCGCCCGCCTGCCTTAATGGGCGATGTTTTGCCGCGCTCGGGGAAAGGGGGAAGATCCGGCGAGGCGACCGGCGCCATCGAGCTCACTGCCAGGGGACATCTGGTCGCTTCGTCCGGCGACCCGACCGAGGAGACGAGCACGGAACGGGTCAAGCCCTCGACCGGTCCACCACTGCCCGACCCGTGCCGACGGCCCCGTCTCAGGACCGCTGCACCACGCCGCCGTCGGCCGCGGCCGACCCGGAGAACGCATCGGTGAACTCTCACCCCGTTCGCCGCCGCGACGCTCCCAGGAAGTCCAGGACGTGGTCGATCGTGGCCGTGTCCAGGCACCAGCGCAGGGAATCGGCTGTAGCCTCGGGAGCGCTCAGCCGGACGATCGCGTCGCCGAGCGCGGTGTGCACCACGGGCGCCTCGAACGGGCGCCGGGCAAGGTCCCGGAGCAGGCCGAGCGCGGGGCGGTGGCCGAACATCCCCAGTGCCGTGACCGCCCGGACGATGTCGATGACGCTCGGCGACGGAACGACGACGCCCGCCCCGGCCCGGCAGGCGGGCGCAGCAGCGGCACGGCGGCCGGGGAGGTCGCGGCCGGCATCGAGGCCGCAGGCGGCCGGGCCATGGCCGTGCAGGCCGACGTGCGCGAGGCAGTGGCGGTCGAGGGGCGGGTTGCACCCGTACGGGCCGGGCACCGCTCGCCGGGACGGTCACGTTCGTCGAGGGTTGGCACTACACGAGGCACATGTCGGACACCGGTCATCGAAGGAAGGCGCATGCCATGAAGTTCGCAATCATCGGCGGAACCGGGCTGATCGGGTCACGGGTCGTGGAGAACCTGAACGCTGCCGGGCACCAGGCCGTACCGCACTCCCTGTCCACAGGCGTGGACATCATTACGGGCCACGGGCTGGAGACGGCCGTGGCGGGCGTCGACGTCGTCGTCAACCTGACGAATTCCCCGACCTTCGACGACGCCTCGCTCGCCTTCTTCCGGACCTCGATGGACAACCTTCTCGCCGCGAGCCAGAAGGGCGGGGTCGGGCACTTCGTCATCCTCTCGATCGTCGGCGTCGACCAGGTGCCCGATCTGGACTACTACCGGGCGAAGGTGCTTCAGGAGGAGATCCTCAAGGCCGGACCGATCCCGTATTCCATCGTCCGCGCCACGCAGTTCATGGAGTTCATGGACGCGACCCTGTCCATGACCGCCGACGGCGACACCATCCGCCTGCCGCGCACGCCGATCCAGCCGATCGCCGCCGCGGATGTCTCCGGCGTGGTCGCCGAAGTCGCCGCAGGCAGCCCTCTGAACGGCATCGTCAACATCGCGGGTCCCGATGTCTACCCCCTCGACGAACTCGGCCGGCTCACCCTGACCGCCAAGGGCGACGGGCGCCGTGTCGTCACCGATGACACCGCCGGCATGTTCGCCGCCGCCCACGGCGACGTCCTCACCGCCCCGAACGGTGCCCGCATCGCCCCCACCCACTACACCGACTGGCTCTCCTGAGCCAGCCCCCTCCAGCGCAGCCGCCAAGCCGGGGGCGGACCGGTCGGATCGCCCCCCGGGCGGGGCCCGGGAGATGGCCGGGGGCGGGTCCTGGGAGGACCGGGCGGGCCGGTACCGTCGCCCCGGTGATCGAGGCGGCACTGCGCGCCCGGATTCCGTACGTGGACGTGGCGGCGGAGATCGAGGCCAACCTGGACACCTTCGACCGGTTCGCCGACCGCGCACGGGGCCGCGGGCACCGTGGTGGTCCCCGCGATGGCCTTCTACGGCGGCCTCGGCGACCTGCTGGCCACCGCCGCGATGGGCGACTGGACGGCGGCCGACGAGGTGCACATCGCCTACGGGCCGAGCAGCTGGCACCCCACCCCGGGCACCCGGCTGTCGGGCACCGTTTCGCGGGAGCGGCGCGGTGACCGCCGACTGCGCCACACCGGCGGCCGGCTGACGTACCACCAGGACGAGCTGCCCGCCCTGCAGTGGGCCTTCCCCGAGCCGCTGGGCATCCGCCCGGTCATCGGCGAGTTCGCCATGGCGGACATCGTGACCGTGCCGAGCCACCTGGCCGTCACCGACCTGCACAGCTACCAGGCGCTCTCCGGCCACCTGGTCGTGGACCTGGCTGACTGAGGCCGAGCGCGGACGCTGCTCCGTCGAGTGCTCCGGCCGGGAGCGCCCCACCGCCGAGGGGCAGCAGGATGGTCGACGCGGCCCCGGAGGTGCTCGCCCGTTTCCTCGGTATCGGCCCGGGCCTGCCGGCGGACGACTCCGGTAGACCGCGTCACCTCGTGTCCCGGCCGACGGCGAGGCGTCACCGGGCTTGGGATCACACGTACGATTCCTGTCCTGGGCAAGCAGAAGACCTTCGGACACCCGGACCATCCGATCGCGGCGCAGCGGGCGTAGGTGGCGGTGCAGGCCGAGCGGTATGCGTATCTGGCCGCCCTCGCTGTCGGCCTCGACGCCGTCAGGACGCGAGGAGCCGCTTCTGCCGGTTTCAGCGACGACGGGCTACGAGGCGCGGCGGGGCGGTCCGTGGGCGTTGCCGAGCGGCCAGATCGTCTGCTGGGTCAGCGGTCGGGGCCAGTCCGGCCACGGCGCGGGCGGTTTCTGGGCGGCTGGGGCGGGCGCGGTTTGCAGGCTTCGGCGAGCTCGGTCGGGTCGGGCAGGCCGGTGTTGGGGAAGGGGGCGTCGAACGGCGGGGTGTCGCCGCCCGTGGCGATCGCGTGCTGGTAGGCGGCGGCGAGGAGGAGGGGGCGTGCCCGTGGACCACGGTCCACGGGCCGCTGCCGTCAGGCCCGCTACTCGCCCCCTCCTGCCCCATTGGCGGGCGCGGCGTTGGTGGCGGCCACCGCACGGTGCAGGGACCGCGCGATCTTCACGGCGTCGCCGACGGCCCAGACGTGGATGAAGAACATGCGGGGCGAGTCGACCAAGCCGTGATTGTGCAGTTCGACGATCCCGATCCCGTCGCGTTGGAGTACGCCCAGCACGTGCTGCGCCTCCCCGGCCAGCACGGCGACATCCCCGCTGAGCGCGGCGCGGCCTCCCCCCACCGGCTGGAAGCTGAAGGCCGTGGTCGCCCCGGAGCCGGGCGGCAGGACATAGCTGCCGTCGGTGATCGTCTCGCGGCGCAGGAAGGCGGACTTGTAGACACTGCCGTAGACGGTGCCTGTGGTGCCCAGGGCGGCGTCGATGCCCGCCGTGTCCAGCTCCAGCTTCTTCGGGTGAGTCGTCGAGGACTCGGCGGGCGGCGTGCCCGTGTGGGCGAGCGCGGCGCGCAGGCCGCGGGCCAGGGCCAGGGCGTTCGGACCGTGTCCGTGCGTATGGATCCACACGAGACGGGGAGTGTGAGCGGGCAGGTGGTTGTGAATGGCCACCTGCTCGATGCCGTGTGACTGCAGCGCGCCGATCACCGGGGGCAGTTCCGCCTCGGTGACGGCCAGTTCTCCCATGGTCAGGGTGGTGTTGTCGGCATAGCGGATGAAGGACACGTGCGAGCCGACGGCGAGTTCCGGCGACACGATGACGCCGTGGGAGACGACATGCAGGTCGGTGCGCGGGAAGGCCGTCCGGTAGATCAGCCTGCCCAGCATGCTGCCCTTGCGGCCCAGCTCCGCCGCGACGTGAGTCCAGTCCCCCGCAGTGCTCTCGGCCGGACGCACCAGCGCGCCGGCCTCCCTGCCGTCAGCGCCCGCCTCACCTCCGTGGGCGTGATCCGCGCCGTCGTACGCCCTTTCGTGTAAGGCGTCCTGCCCGGCACCGACGGCCCGTCCCGGCAGTGCCGCGAATGCCGATCCCAGCACGGCCGTGGTCAGGACGCGGCGTCGTGACGCCCCTGCGCCTGTTCCGGTCGGTCCCGGCCCCGCTTCAGTAGCCACGTGTTCGCCTCCCAACGTGCCGCGTCGTGGAATCAAAGCACCGTTCGTCGTGCGGACAACGATTCGACACACGCGGACCGACCGATCCGCCCCGGATGGGGTGTGTCCAGGCCGTCGTTGTCACGTTGCCCCGAGGGCAGACAGCAGCGCGGCCACCAGCTCCCGCCGGTCGGCTCGGGCAGCGCCAGCGGACCCAAGTCCCGTGCGGCGCGGGCCTCCACGCACCCACGCCCACACACAGCCCAGGACCGGCGGGCGGGGCCACGTCTCGCGGACCCTACATGGCGCCCTCCTGAACGAGATCCCCGGATTCCAGGTGATCTGGATCACCGGCCGGGGCGGCGGCACGCAACGCCGCCTCGACCCGGCGGTTGCTGGTCATGGTCGACGTGACGGCGGTCATGGTGAGGAGGAGGCCGGCAGCGGTGTAGAGCGGGGTGCGTACGTCGTAGGTGGTGGCCAGCCAGCCGCCGAGGAAGGCGCCGAACGGGGCGGCGCACATGGCGAGCATGCGGGAGGTGGAGGCGACCCGGCCCATCAGGTGGGCGGGGACGATCGCCTGCCGGAGGGAGGGGCCGAGCACCATCGTGGCGCCCATGCCCGCTCCGCAGACGGCGAGCGCGAGGCCGGCGACGTACGGGTTCGGGGCGGCGGCAAGGCCCAGGATGGCGAGTCCCTCGACTGCGGCCGTGCAGGTCAGTGCGGTGCCGGTGCCGAGTCGTCGGCCGAGGAAGGAGGCGATGCCCGCGCCGAGCAGACCGCCGGTGGCCTCCGCCGTGAGGAGCAGGCCGAAGCCGAAGGTGTCGATGGCGAGACGATCGTGCGTGAAGAGGGCGAGGACGGTCTCCACGGCGAGGAAGGCGATGTTCCCGACCGCCGGGCGCAGCGCGAGCCCGAGCAGCAACTGATCCTGGAATACGTACGAGGCGCCGGTCCGCGCCTGCCGCAGCAGCGACTCACGGACCTCCGGTACGGGCCGGGGCATGGCGGGCAGCGACCGTACGAGCAGTGCGGAAAGCGCGAACGACACCGCGTCGGCGAGCAGCGGAAACGCCCGCCCGAGCGCGAGCAGGGCACTGCCCGCGGGCGGCCCCGCGAAGCCGGACGCGGCGGTCTGGGTGCCGCGCAGGCGGGAGTTGGCGCGCTCCAGGAGCGCGGGGTCGCGGCCGAGCAGATCCGGCAGATAGGCCGTGGCGGCCGTGTCGAAGAAGAGTCCGCCGAGGCCGAGCAGGAAGGCGACGGCCGCGAGCAGTGGAATGCTCAGCACGTCGAGCGCGGCCGCTGCCGCCGGTATCGCGAGCAGCACCGCACGCGCCGTGTCCGTGACCCACATCGTGCGCCGACGGTCCCAGCGGTCCACCAGCGCGCCGCCGAGCACCCCGAAGAGCAGCCACGGCAGCGTTCCGGCGGCCGTGACGACGGCGAGCGCCATCGGATCCCGCGTCAACGTCAACGCGAGCAGCGGCAGCGCGGCATGCGACACCCCGTCACCGAGCGAGGACACCGTCTGAGCGGTCCACAGCCGTCCGAACCCGGTCGGCGACTTCCGAACGTCCGACGTCACTTGGCGCCCCCTTCGGCCTGCTCGCGCGCTGCCGGGTGGAACAGTGCGAAGACGAGCGACGCGTCCGGCAGCGACGGATCGGACAGCTCCCGGTACTCGTCCGCCAGTGCCTGCAGCCGCGCCCCCAGCTCCGCGAACTGCTCCTCGGTGAGCCGCAGATGCGCCATGCGTACGTGCCGCTCGCCATCCACCGGCGACGCCTCCAGGTCCGCCACCGCGTGCCGCATCAGCACATCCGGCCCGCCCTCGCCCGGATCCGGCAGCACGATCGCCCGCGCGGCCATCGCGTAGTACCGCTCGTTGACCCCCCGGACCTTCCGCGTTCGTACCACCTTCACCAGGCCGGCCCGTTCGAGCAGCCGTACATGGTAGCTGGAACTCCCCTTCGCAAGGCCCACCCGCTCGGCGATCTGCGTGATCGTCGCGGGCTCGAAGCGGAGCACGGCCATGATCCGGTGACGCGTGAGATTGGAGACGGCGCGTAGCTGCTCGTCAGTGGTGACGTGGAACGTCTCGGGAAGATCATCGGTAGGCATGCCCCTAATGGTCAACACTTCTTGACTATTAGGCAAGGGGTTTTCGTTCGGGCTTGCGGAATCGGCCGTCCAACACGTGAGGCCTTCGCTCCTGCGCCCCCTTCTCGACCTCGTTCAACCCACACCCGGGCGGCTTCGCTCCGGCCGTCGCGGAAGCTGCAGCGAATTGGAGCTCCAGGGGGAGGCTGTGCTCGCCCTGCCCGCCCGCCGCCCGCTCGGGCCGCGCAGCGCGAAGGCCACGCTAGGGGCGCGCTCCAGCCGGCTCATGACCTGGTGCAATGCAACGGGGTCGCCGCGCTCGGGCTCGACTGGCGCTGATCCGGCCAAGCCCGGCACCCGGCAAGGGGAATGAGGGTGAGCGGCCTGCGCGGGCCGGATCGGGCGGCCGCGGCGCACGGGCCGACGGGTGGTCACCAGGGGATCGGGCGGCCGTGGCGGAAGAAGCCACTGGTAGGGCCGGAGTTCGATCTCATCCGGTCACGGCGTCTGCTTCGCCACGCCCGATCGCCGGGCCTTCGGTCTCGCCGAACCTTGTCGGTGCGGTGAACGTCGGGTCGTTGCCGGTCAAGGCGCAGCTGGCCGCCCAGAGACGTGCCGCGGTCGTGGTGTCGGTCAGGTGGTTCCAGAGGGGTTCGATTCTGGGCGTACCGCGCAGTCCGAACACCCGCGGACTCAGCATCCGGCCGCCGCGCACGCTCGGGTCGAGCGCGGCTCGGACGGCGGGCCATGCGGCAGCGTCCTTGCCCTGGACGACCAGGCCGAGCGGTAGGCGGCTCAGCCGCTCGCCGGTGGTCCGGACGTGGACCGGCGGGCGCCAAGGGGTGAGGGAGTCGAGCGCGCCACCGGGATGGACGAGCACGCTCAGCGTCGTGCTGCCGGCGGCGCGAAGGCGGCGGTCGAGTTCGAGGGCGAAGAGCATCTGGGCCAGCTTGGAGCGCGCATAGGCGCGCTTGGGCCGGTAGTCGTGCGCGCTCTGGAGGTCGTCGAGGTCCAGGCGTTCGGACTTGGCCGCGAAGCTGCCGGTGGTGACGATCCGGCTCCCCGGGGTCGCCGTGAGCAGAGGGGCCAGGTGGTGGGTTAGCGCGAAGTGCCCCAGGTGGTTGGTCGCGAACATCAGCTCGTGGCCGTCCCTGGTCTCACGGCGCGGCGGATGGTCGAGTGCCACCCCGGCGTTGTGGACGACCGCGTCGAGGCGGCCCAGCCCGAGCGCGTCCACGGACGCCTCGAGCGAAGCGAGATCGGCCAGGTCCAGGGGCACGTGCTTCACCTTGGCACCGGGCACGCGCGAGCCGATGGAGCCGATCGCGGCCTCGGCCTTCGCCCTGTCTCGGCTACCGAGAACGACCGTGGCCCCGGTGCCGGCCAGCTGCTCGGCGACGAAGTACCCGATGCCCGCGTTGCCGCCGGTGACCAGGAAGCTCTTTCCCCGAGCATGAGGCAGTCGGTGAACGTCCCATTGCGGGGCCTGGGGTACGGAGGGCATGGCGGGCTCCCGGAAACTCGGAGTGGTCTGAAGGAGAGCGGGCCCGCACGTTCACGGCCGGCCACACCCAGTCCTTACGGTCCCGGGGGCCACTCACATCCCACCGACAGGTCGCTGTCCCCACTGACAGCCGACCGACATCGCGCGGGCCCAGCGCGGCAACAGCCGTAGCCTCTCCCGCCGATCAAGAACAAGTGACAGAAACCCACTGGCCGTCGAGATCATTTGTCAAGCGGTCAAGATCGCTGTCACGGGACAGCAACAGGGGGGCAGAGCCCGATGTGGGGGCCTGAACTGTCCCCCACGGTTACACCCCTGAAGAGCCAAACTGCAAAACCGCAGGTCAGGGCACTTGTGGATACGCACTCGCAGCACCATTGATACGCACAGTCAGCCGCACAACTGTTACTTACAGTAACAGTCGACGCGCTGATGACGGTTGTTCCTGGGAGTAACATTGGCCTGCGAAGATCTGCGCATCACTGTTACTCAGCTGGGTGTGGCTCTCGCGCCGTGAGATCGTTGGTCAGGCGCTGACGTAGTAGTTGCGCGCCCTATCTGCGCATCATCCGAGCCCGTACAAACAGGCTGATGCATGTGATGCCCGCAATCAGGCACACCAGGATTCCGACGACGAGCAGAAATATCTGGGTGCCGCTGAGGCCGGGGACGTCGTGTACGAGAGCGATGTCGTGGGGGTCGGTGATCTCCTTGTCCGGGTGGCCCACGATGAAGAGGATCATGGCGATGACCGCGGCCAGGAATGCCGCGCCTGCGGCCAGCAGCCGGCCGCCCGCCTTCTGCCACCACTCATCTCCGGTGAGCCGGGGCGCGTGCGGGCACCGGCTGAGCACCGCGAGGCCCAACGCGCCGTGCCGTTCGGCCAGTCCGTCCACCCGGACCCGTCTGCCGTCGGCCAAGCGAAGCACGCACCGGTACCCGATGCCCAGTTGCCGGCCGAGCCCGCTGTCCCGCTCGGCGGTCCGAATGGTGATCGCGGTGACCTGGTCCCAGGCGAAGGCCGTCGGCCTCCGCCGGGAGCCGTGGACCAGGCCGCGCTCGCGCACCTCGAAGTACTCCGCCGATCCACCACGCACTGCCCGGAGAGCCTGGGTCACCGCGAGGTAGACCCCGGCCAAGCCAAGGCCGATGAGCACGCCTACCGCCTTGTTGGCACCGGCCGACGCGTGATCGCCGTTGGCGGTCGCTCCCCAGAGGCCCAACCAGCCGACCGGGAGGCCGATACCCAGCGCCCAGAAGGCATTCACCCATCGCTTGCCGTTGGCCACCGGATGCCTGCTGACAACGGGGCCGAGTTCGTCGAACGCGCGCGCCTTGTCGATCACCGGGCAAGTCTAGGCCCGTCTTGCGCCCACCTCAAGGTCCGCTGACCAAAGCCGAATTGATGGCATGTCAATCACCTTCTCGTGTTCGTGGCACGCGGTGCGGCTCTTCTTGAGTGACCGTGATCATGCGGCGAGCGTGAGGGCGTCGCGGTAGCGGAGGCAGTGGACGCGTAGGTGTTCGCGTTGCAGGTGGTAGCGCCAGTAGCCGTCGAAGTGGCCGTTGCTGACGAGGGCTCGGAGTTTGAGGACGGCCTCGGCGCCGGCCAGGCTCCAGCGGGCGCCGGAGATGTCCATGCGGTCCTTGACCAGGTGCCGGCAGGCTCCCTCGATCACGCCAGTCGCGATCGGCCAGCCGGCGGCGAGGGCGAGGCCGTAGGCCAGGTAGGGCTCCTTCGCGGTGAGGTAGTCCGCGGCCCGGTCGACGCCTTTGCGGTGCTGGTCGTCCAGTTGCTCGGGGTCGGCGCGGTCCCGCAGGTCGGCGGCGACCTTCAACGTCTGTCCCTCCAGGATGCGGTGCGCGAGGTCGCCGACCCTGGCCTCGGCGGCGGGGTCGACCTGCGGGAAGAAGCACCAGGCCGCGCGCCGGAGGTATTCCAGGACGTGGACGAAGTCGCAGACGATGCGCACGTTGTCGGCTCCGCGCCGGTCGGCTTCCTCGTGGATCAGGTCGAATTGGGCGCGGGCGCCGTCGACCAGCACGATCCACTCCCGGCGGCGGTCGGGGTCCCGGCGATGGGCCTCGACGAAGACCTGGGCGATGACCTGGGCGATGACCTGGGCGCTGGTGTCGGCGACGGAGGCGGTCGGCCTCGTGACCGTTCTGATCAGCCAGCGACGCGGTTACCGTCTCCCGCGTGATGACCAGGCGCGACAGCGCGTCCTTCGCTGCCGCCAGCCGATCCGTGAGCGCCGCGAGCTCCGCCCGCGTGAGCTGCTCAGTACCGGCGCAGCAGCGGCCAGAGCGCAGCCCACGCCCGGTCCGGTCCGGTGCAGAGCACCACGGCCGCGTGCTGCTCCTGGTTTGCCGTGCTGTGCCCGTTGTCGACCCGCGCGACCGCGTGGCAGTCCGTGAAGTGTTCCTCCAACTCGGCGTGACCCGCTGGGTGGACGAGCAGCACCGGCCCCGTGGCGGTGGCCGGTGGCGGGCCCCAGGCGTACAGGCCCATGTGGCCGGAGTACGGGGCGGGCAGGCCAAGGGCGAGCCCGTACTGCGCGAGGGCCCCGGCTTCGCCGTAGTTCGAGGTCAGCAGGACGGCGGTGGCCCGCTGCTCGGCAGGGACGACTGCCCAGCCGGTGGCGGTGGCGCGCGCGAGCTCGGGCCAGCCGACTTCTTCGCCGAGGTCGGGGTCGACGGTCATCGGCACGGCCAGCGCCGATGCGGGCAGCACCGGCAGGGCGGCCAGCGCGCTGGTGAGCAAGGCTGCAAGCAGTCCGGCGGCCAGCTTGGCGCGGTGCTCGTGGGCCCAGCGGGCGCACGGCTCGCAGCCGGCCGCGGTGATCGCGTACAGCAGCGGGATCGGGTAGTACGCCTTGCCGTCGCCCGCCAGCACCAGCAGGCAGAGCACCACCCAGGCCACCGCGACCGGTCGGGCCCAGCGCAGCTCCGGCCGGCGCAGGAGCCGGCTCAGCCCGGTCAGCCAGAGGGGCGCCAGCAGCGGGGAGAGCTGGAGCAACTGCATCGGGAGGACGAGCAGCCGCCCGCCCGCTCCGCCGGCGGCGCTGATCCCCTGGGCGACCGTCAGCTCCGGCCAGCCGTGTGCGGCCTGCCACCACAGGACGGGCAGCGCGAACGGGAATGCGGCGAGCAGCGCGGTCAGCGGTCCGAGAAGTGCGCGCGGCCGGGGCACGAGAAGGCCGCGCGGCCCTGCCGTCAGAGCGCCCGCCACCAGCGCCGCGAGCAGCCCGAGCACCAGCAGCTTGTTCAGCAGCGCGATCCCGATCGCCAAGCCGAGCAGTGGCCACCAGTGGGCCTCGCCGGTGCGCGACAGGCGGAGCGTCAGGAAAATGACCATCAGCCAGGCAGCCAGGTCGAAGGTGGAGGTGGAGAGCAGGTGGCCGTTGCCCAGCAGATAGCCCGAGCAGGCCGCCGCCCCTGCCGCGAGTACCTGCCCGCCCCGCCCGGCGCCCAGCTCACGGGCGATCAGCGCTGTCAGGGCGATCGAGGCCGCGGCGAGCAGCGCGGGCAGAATCCGCACCCCGGTCGGGGTGGCACCGAACAGCTCCGCGCCGAGCCGTGCCAGCAACGGGGTGAGCGGCGGCTGGTCCGGATAGCCCCAGGCCAGGTGGCGACCCGCGAGCAGGAAGTACAGCTCGTCGCGATGGAAGCCGTAGCGGCCTGACAACGCGATCAGCAGCGCCGCGGCAGCGGCCGCGATCCCCCCGACCGGCCCGGCCGCGAACGGCCCCAGGCACGGCTGTGCATCCCCCCGAGTTTGCATGCCCGCATTCTGACCGTCCGGGACGGGCCCGGGAAGGGCTTGGAAGACAGTGATCGGACCGCAGCCCGCCCGACGCGCTACCTTGCGCGGTCAATCATCAGTGGCACGGACCGCGCACTGGTCAAAGTTCGGTGGCAACCGGTCAAGGTTTCGTGGCACGGGACACCACGATAGAGCTATTCGAACGTCTGGTTGAACGCATGTAATCGAACGCCATGGCGTTTCACCTGCACAGATGAATCGAACACTCTCTGTGGGGTGCCGCCGGACGCGGCCGTCAGGGGATGGGGTGCACCCGCGCCCGGGGCGTCCGGGCACGAAGAACCTCTGCACGGCAGTGGGAACGATGGACGGTGCGCCGCGGCGCTGGCGGCCGGGCTTCGAGCCCGACCTCGCCCAGGTCCTCGGCCCGCTCCTGCGGGACGGCGGCAACCCGCTCTCTGGTCCTCGGCCCGTCGTTGATCACCGGGTTTCCGGCTGTGTCGGCTCTGCTGGGGTGATCGGGCTTGCGTCGAGGCTGTCACGGGGAGGGAAGAAGGTGGGCGGGCCGGGTGAGGCGAGTCGCGTGCCCGAGACGGTGGCAGGTGTTGCTATTCGCTCCTCTCCGTCGTCCTCATTCGCTCGACAACCTCCCTCAGGCCCGCGGTCAGCAGGCTCAGGTCCTTGACGGGACGATGGGCGTCAAGGCCGTCTCCCCCGTGGTCCCGCACGCGCTGACAGCCGCCCAAGGATCCCCGCCCCGGCCCTGGTTGCCACCGCGGACGCACCGAAGGCCGGGTCGGAGGCGGACTCCACCCGGCCCTCGGTGCGTCGCTTAGGGGAGCTGACCGGCTCCGGCGTCGGCGGTCGACAGCGGGCTGACAGCCTGGGGCTGCTGCGCTCCCCCGCCGCTGCCGAACAGACCACGCAGCGCACCCATCAGCCCGGCCCTGGCCAGCCCGGTCTCCACGGAGCCTGTCGACCTGCCAAGGAACAGGGCGGTCACCGCCACGATCAGCCCGAACTGTACGGCGGCCACCCGCTCATGACCCTGCTCGGCCAAGATCGCGCCGGTGAGCACCAGCATCACCAGCGCGAGGAACGCCGTCAGGGCCTCGACGTACCGTGTCCTGCGGTCCGCGGTGACCAGCCACCGCTCGTGCCGCCGGCCCTGCTCGGCGTCCCACGCCTCCAGGATCGCGGCACGGGTCACGTCATCCAGTTCCGGCCTGCGCAGCAGGAGCTCAAGCAGCTCCCACACGCCCGCGTCCTCTCGACGCCCCTTCATCGGTTGTACTTGTCTCGCGAGGTGGGAGGCAGCGCCCCGCCCAGGACGCGACATACCCCGGGAGGCGCCGAGCCGAGGATCGGGCGCCGGCGCCACTGGCGGCGGTCACGTTTCTTGTGGCCAGCAACCCTCACTCCGGACGCCAGAGGTTGTTCTTGAATGGTTGCTCATGTATGTTTGCCTCATGCCCCGACCTCGAGAGTTCGAGCCTGACACCGTCCTGGACGCAGCCATGCTGCGGTTCTGGGAGCGCGGGTACCGGGCGACGTCCATCGAGGATCTGGTGAAGGCGACCGGGGTGAAGCCCGGCAGCCTCTACAGCGCCTTCCCCGGCGGCAAGCGCACGCTGTTCCTGAAGTCGTTGGAGCGTTACTCCAAGCTGGTCGTCCCCGAGAAACTGGGCGAGTTGGAGGCTTCGGGCGCGTCGGTGGCCGAGATCCGCGGCTACTTCGACGGGCTGGTGCGCGACCTGCTCAGCCCCGAGGGCCGGCAGGGCTGTCTGCTCGTCAACACGGCGATCGAGAAGGCGGCCGAGGACGACGAGGCGGCGGCCGTCGTGCGCGGCCACCTGGCCCGGCTCGAACGGTGCATGACCCACGCGCTGGAGAACGCGGCCCGCACAGGCCAGGTCCGCGCCTCGCTGGACTGCACTGGCAGCGCCAAGCTGCTGGTCGCGACCTGCCAGGGGCTGATGGTCGTCGGGAAGGCGAATCCCGACGAGACGCTCCTGCGGACGATCGTCGACAACGCCTTCACCGCTCTCACCTGACGGCCGGACACGCGGACCACCGTACGCGGTGGTTCTTTTTTCGCACCAATAGTTGAATACATGCTCAAGAATGGAGTTGCGACATGAAGGCCATCGTCATTTCCGCCTACGGCGGGCCGGAGGTGCTCACCCTCACCGAGCTGCCCGACCCGGTGCCCACCGACGGCGAAGTGCTGATCCGGGTCAAGGCGTTCGGTCTCAACCACGCCGAGGCGTACATGCGCGGCGGAGCCTGGGGAGAGGTGGCGGCCGTCCCCGGGATCGAGTGCGCCGGGGTGATCGAGGCGGCCCCGTCCGGCGAACTCCCCGTCGGGGCCCGGGTGGTGGCGATCCTCGGGGGCATGGGCCGGACCCGCAACGGCAGCTACGCGGAACTGGTGACCGTGCCGACGACCAACGTCGCGCAGGTGCACTCGTCGCTGGACTGGGCAGACCTGGCGGCGGTTCCCGAGGTGTACGCGACGGCGTGGAGCGGCCTGTTCGGCAATCTGGACCTGCGGCCGGGCGAGACGATCGTGGTGCGGGGAGCGACCTCCTCACTCGGCCAGGCCGCCGTCAACCTCGCGGTCGACCATGGCGCGACCGTGCTCGCCACGACCCGGAACCCGGGCCACGTACCGCTGTTGAAGGAGCTCGGGGCCGCCGACGTGCTCATTGACGACGGCGCGCTCGCCGCCCAGGTCAGGGAGCGGGAGGTCAGCGTCGACGCGGTGTTCGACGTCGTCGGCAACAGCGTCCTACGCGACTCGCTGGCCCTGGTCCGACCCCGTGGCCGGGTGTGTCAGCTCGGCTTCCTGGGCGGCTTCGACCCGGTGCGGGACTTCGACCCGATCACCGATCTCCCGAGCGGGGTCCAGCTCAGCTTCTTCGGCAGCGCCTTCGTCCTGGGCACCCCCGCATTCCCACTCACCGACGTGCCGTTGGACGAGATCTACACCAAAGTCACAGCCGGCACCCTCCGGGCCCGTCCCACCCGGGTCTTCCGGTTCGACGAGATCGTCGAAGCCCACCGGGCCATGGAAGCCGGAGAAGCCCTCGGCAAGATGGTCGTCACCCTCGGTGTGGGTGCCCAATCCGAAGGGGTGGGGCCGGCTGCCGGACGAGGGCGTGCTGGGGGTCCGGGACCTGCCGGCGGCGGTGGCGGGGATCGGGTTGAAGCCGGGTGATCCGGTGTTCGTCCCGCCGGCGTTCGCCTCCCTTGCGAAGCCCCTCAGAAGGGTCGGCATCGCCATGGTGTTCCCTAATAAGACCTACCGAGGCTCCATCCGGCAGACTCGGTGCCCGGTAGCCGCCGGCAGGTGAGCACTCTTTCTTCCCTGGACTTCGAGTCCTGTTGACAGATCGTGCCCCTGCCGGTCGGCCAGGAGCGAAATCGCTGATGGGATGTCGTGCCCGCCCAGTCGTGGCGTGAGCACAGCCTTATTAGGTCGCTGATGGTTCTCCTGCGGGCTACTGCCGATCGAGGTCGATGACGGAGGACGAGTTGCTGTTCGTAGGGGACGACTGGGCCCAGGACCACCACGACGTCGAGCTGATGGACTCGGCGGGCCGCCGGCTGTCCAAGGCTCGGCTGCCGGAAGGTGTGGCGGGCATCGAGCGGTTGCACGCGATGACCGGTGCCGAGCTCGGCGAGGACAGCAAGGCCGACGTGGTGATCGGGATCGAGACCGATCGGGGACCGTGGGTGCAGGCGCTGATCGCCGCCGGCTACACGGTGTACGCAGTCAACCCGCTGCAGGCCTCCCGATACCGGGAACGTCTGGCGGTCTCGGGCGCCAAGAGCGACGCGGCCGACGCGCACATGCTCGCCGACATGGTGCGCACCGACTCCCACCAGCTGCGCCCGATCTCCGGGGACACCGCCGACGCCGAAGCAGTCAAGGTGGTGACGCGCATCCACAAAACCTGATCTGGGAGCGAACCCGCACCACGCAGCGGCTGCGGCACGCCCTGCTCGACTACTTCCCCGCCGCACTGGAGGCGTTCGAAGACCTGGACGCCCCCGACGGCCTGGAGCTGCTGGCCAAGGCGCCTGATCCGGCGGCCGCAGCGAAGCTGACGACCACGCAGATCAGTGCAGCCCTCAAGCGCCCCCGCCGACGCAACATCGCCAGCAACGCCACCAAGATCCAAGCCATACTGCGCGCCAAGCACCTGGGTCAGCCCGCCGCTGTGACCGCGGCCTACGCCGACTCGGTACGCGCCCTTGTCGCGCTGCTGGTCACCTTGAACGAGCAGGTCAACTTCCTGCACGGGCAGGTCGAGGACTACTTCGGCCGGCACCCCGACGCTGAGATCATCCGCTCCCGGCCCGGACTGGGCCCGATGCTCAGCGCCCGGGTCCCCGCAGAATTCGGCGACGACCCGCACCGCTACGCCAGCGCCAAGGCCCGCAAGAACTACGCCGGCACCAGCCCCATCACCCGCGCCTCCGGCAGAAAGAAGGTCGTGACCGCCCGGTACGTCCGTAACGACCGGCTCATCGACGCCCTGATCGCCCAAGCATTCTCCGCGCTGAGGGTCTCCCCTGGTGCCAGGGCCTACTACGAGAAGCAACGGGCCCGCGGCATCGAATTCAACGCCGCCCTGCGCCGGCTCGCCAACCGGCTCGTCGGCATCCTGCACGGCTGCCTGAAGACCGGCACACCGTACAACGAGGCGACCGCCTGGTCCCACCGGGCCCACGCACTCGCCGCTTGACCCCCACCTCATGGAAGGCCTTCAGCCGGTGTGTTGAAAGAGCCCGGCATCGGGTCGGTGCCGTTACCCTCGCGCGTCGTCCTCGATGAGAACAGTCGCTTTCCGATCGTGGTGATCCGGCCACCACGGAGGCGTGGAGTGTCTATCGTCGAACCGCGCTGCTGATCGAGTTGCCAGAGGCCGGGGGCGGAGGGTGGTGGCGTCGGGCGTGGAGCAGGCGGGGGGCGTGGGCGAGCCGCGGCACGTGGTGCTGTCGTTGGGGATCGCGTTGACGCGTACCGAGGACGGTGACTCGCCGCGCTTCGGCCTGGACGTCCTGGAGGACGCTCCCGTTCATGCCGGGAGGGTCGCTGAGATCCTGGAGGAGTTCCGGTACACGCGGCGCCCGACCACGGCACCGGAGGGACAGGCCGACTACGGGAAGCTGGTCGAGGCCGCGGTCGAGGCCGAGGACGCCGACGTGCTGATCGTGCACATCGTCGGGCACGGTGAGCTGGCCGACGGCAGCAGCGAGAAGCTGTACATCCTGGGCAGCGACGGGGATCGCCTGGGCCGGCCTGTGGGCGGGTGGATCGACCTGATCGAAGACCACCCCCAGCGGCACCGGCCGATGACACTGTTCGTCCTGGACGTCTGCTACGCCGGGCAGGCCGCGGTGACCGCCTGGCACTCGCGGATGGACGTGGCCAAGCGCCGGGCCTGGGTGCTGGCCGCGACCGGACCGGACAAGCAGGCGTTCGGCTACCGGCTAAGCCAGGCCCTGGTACGGGTCCTGGAGAAGTACCGCGACCTGGAAGTCCGCTTCGACCCCTCTTTGCGGTACATCCCGCCCGGTACGGTCTGGCGGGACATCGACCGTGCCGTCAACGAGCTGGCCGAACGGGCCAACGGGCTACCGCAGTCGATCCTGACCAGCCTCGTCCCCGGCCACGCCGACCTGTCCCGGCTGCCGTTCTTCCCCAACCCCTCCTACACTCCCAAAAACACCACACCGGCGCTGGTCCCGGGCCTGCCCCCGGAGATCGCCCACCTGGCCGACTGGGCCGCAGACCCCCTGCACTTCATGCGCCGTGCCGGCGGCGCCGAACCGGTGGACCGTGACTGGGCCGAGGGCTACTTCAGCGGCCGCACCGCACAACTCGACACCCTCACCGCATGGCTCGACGACGACACAGCCGCCCCGGCGCTGCGCGTGGTCACCGGCAAAGCAGGCGCCGGCAAGTCCGCGCTCCTCGGCATTCTCCTGTGTGCCGCCACCCGGCACTGCGCCGCCACACCCGCGTCCTGTGGGCCGGACTCGACGACCACGTACCCGGCGAGAACGACCGGATCGCGGCCGTCCACGCACGACGCCTCGGCCTCGACGACATCACCGCCTCCCTGACCCGCCAACTACGCCACATCACCACCCCCGGCACCCCGACCCAACCGGACACAGAAACCCAGGACACGACCGGGAACCCGGCACAACGCCTGCTGAGCCTGCTGCCCCCCGGCAGCCGCCCGGTCACCATCGTCATCGACGCCCTCGACGAGGCCCTCCACCCCCGGGACATCACCACCGCCCTGCTGCTCCCGCTCGCCCAACACGCGCAGATGCCCGGCGGCCGACTGCGGCTGCTGGTCGCCACCCGCGAGGACGTACGGTTCGACCATCTCCTCGGCCTGGCGCGGGACGCCGGAGCGTGCACGGACCTGAGCACCATCGCGCCGCACGAGGTCCGCCGGGATGTGGCCGCCTACGCCAAACGGCTCCTGAGCGCCGACGGCCCGTACACGCGCGGTGCCCTGCGGGCCGTCCGGGACGCCCTGGCAGAAGCGATCGCCGAAACCCTCACCGCACAGGCCCCGGGCCCACAGGGCCGCGAGACCGAAGCCCTGCAGTGGGGCGAGTTCCTCACCGCGGGACTCTACGTCCACCATCTCCTGGCCATCCCACCCGCAGCCACACCCGAGGAGGCCGCACGGCTCGGCCGGGCCGTGCCCCGCAGCCTGCCCGACCTCCTCGAACTCGACCTGCACCGCCACGCCGGCCAGATTCACCTGCGTCCCGTGCTCACGGCCCTCGCCTTCGCCCAGGGCCGGGGCATGCCCGAAAGCGTCCTGGTCCACGCCGCCGCGGCCTTCACCGCCGACGGTGACCGCCCGCCGTCCCTGCGGGACCTGTACGCCCTCCTGGACGGGGAAGCACGCTTCTACCTGCGCCGCGACATCGACACCGACGGCACCACCCTCTACCGGCTCTTCCACGAAGGCCTTGCCGACTGGCTCCGCCAGCCCACCAGCCCGCCGTCGGGCGAGGGCCCCACGATGACGACGAACTCCCCGGCCGGTCGGGCAGATCGCCTGTTCGAGCGGCTCCTGGACTGCGTCCCCCGGGGTCCGGCAGGCGGCCTGCTGTGGCAGCACGCTGCCGGCTATCTGCTGAGGCACACCGCCCAGCACGCAGTCGATGCCGGGCGCATGGACGAACTCCTCGACGACGCAGGCTACCTCCCCAGCACGCCGACCCCCACACCCTCGCCAACGCCCTGCCCTACGCCCGATCCGACCAGGCCAGGCTCAACGCCACGGTCTACCGAGCTTCCTGGGGCGTCCACCACACGCTGCCACCCGCGGCACGCCGCCAGCTCCTGGCGCTGGACGCCGCACGCTTCCGCGACACACCGCTCCAAGAGGAACTGCCCGGCGACACCGACTGGAATGTGCAATGGGCAACGGGCAGCCAGGTCTCACCCGCCCTGGCCCGTACCCTGATCGGCCACACCGGCGGGGTGGGCGCGGTGGCGGTGCTGGAGGGCCGCCCGCACGCCGTCACCGGCGGCTACGACGGGTTGGTGCGGGTGTGGGACCTGACCACCGGCACCCAGACCCGCGAACTGACCGGCCACACCAGCTCGGTGCGCGCGGTGGCGGTGGCGGTGCTGGAGGGCCGCCCGCACGCCGTCACCGGCGGCTACGACCGGTCGGTGCGGGTGTGGGACCTGACCACCGGCACCTGCCTCACCGCGTTTCGCTTCCCGGATGCGGTGAGAGCCGTGACCGTCACCGCGGACGGCACAGTGGTGGTCGGCTTCGGCCATGAAGTGGCCACCCTCACCTTGAACCCCTCATCAGGAGGCTTCGTTGATCAGTAACACGACTTCGCCGCTACGGATCGTCGCTGTACACGGCATCCACAACAGCTTCGGCACCGGAATCTCCGACGCACGCAAGGAGGAACTCCGTGCGCTGAAGGCCGCCGCCTGGGCACGGGATCTGGGAAGCGGCCTCGGTGTCTCCCCGGACCGGCTCGACGTCGACTTCGCCTACTACGCGGACAGGCTCCGCCCCGGGCCGGCAGCCCAGGGCGGGCAGGACGGCGACTTCCTGGACGACCCGCTGGCCCAGGAGATGCTCGACGCGTGGGCGCGAGAGCTGGGGTTGCCGGACGAGGTGGCGCAGGGGCACGCCGCGGTGCCGCTGCGCGCGCTGTCGTCGTGGATGGCGCGGGCCGGGCAACAACCGGGCGGTTGCCCCCGCTCATCACCGGTCCCCCTCCGGTGGCGGGGTGACCTGCACCGATGCCATCCCGTGCAGCACCCTGCCCGCCGCGATCTCCTGTTCGAGCCGCGAAGTGAACATGGTGAGACGTGCTGCGGGCTCCAGCTCGATCAGGCCCGGCGGCCAGGTGCCGGGCGGCACGATGATCACCACGGCGACGCCCCGGCCCTGCGCCGCTGCCAGCCAGCCGGGCGACACCTCGACCCGTGAGTCCGGCTCCCACACATCGCGGCCCCCGACCAGCTTCAACTGCTCCACGCGGCCGCCGCCGACTCCGACGGCTGCGCTCGTGTCCGGCGGCTCGCCCGCAGCGAGCACGAAACCGCTGTCGACAGCGGCCTCCATCAGCGCACCGTGGAGGTCCGCGCCGACCTCCACGATCATCTCCGCGAACGGCGGCCCCTGCGCCGCCTCATGCACTGCCAGCGCCCACACCACCGGCGCCCGGCCCCGGTTCCTGTCCGTCTCATCAGCCACAACCGCTCAACGACCCACCGGCCCCAACAGGAACTCGGTGCTCCGCGCCCGGCTCGGCGCGCAGCACGATCCGGTCGCGGCCCTGTCTAGCAGCCGGTTCCGCCCTGGCACCGGGAATCCCACGCCTTGGACAGCCACAGCCCACCACCGCTGTCGGCCACCGCGGCCTCGGCGGCGAAACGACGACGCCGCCCGCCCCGGCCTGGCAGGCGGCGGAGCGGGCGGCGCCGATCACGCGGCGATCGTCAGAGGCGACGACCGTCAGATGTGGTGGCTGGTGTCGCGCTCGGCCTTCTCCAGCTGGTCGATCCGGCGCTGCAGCGCATCGGCCTGGGCACGGACCCGGCGCGCCGCGTCCCGCTCGCCCTCGTGGTCCAGCCGGTTGGCCTTCTGGCGCAGCTCGTAGACCTGCTGGCGCATCTGCTTGAGGTCAACGGTGATCGAGGCGGCGGCCGCGGGCTGGGCGGTGGCGACCTGGGCAACCGTCGCCAGAGCGCCGCCGGCCAGGGCTGCGGTCAGGACGAGGGCGGACATGCGTCGACGCATGGGTGACTCCTTACGGTGGTGCGCGGTTCTCTGACTGGACATCAACCGATTACCAGTCAGTAACCATCATGGCACGATCTTGCGTCGCCCCTTGTGCCCGCCCCCGACGTCGACCAGGCGGGCCGCCCCCTGCCGCAGGGGCGAGCGGCTGGTCGGCGGACAGCCGATCGGCTCATGCCCGCTCTCCGGCCAAGCCCGCCCGGGGTGCCGCGCCGCTGACCGCACGGATGACATCGGGACCGAAGAGCCGGACAAGGCGCACCGCCGGCCGCCCGGGGTGGACGACGCGACCATCGAGGCGCTGGGGATGCTGACGAAGGCGCTGGAGTACACCGAGCGGGCCCGCGGGCGCCTGTACGCGGTGCACCACATGACCGGCGGCGCCGACCGGATGCTCGCCGAGGCGGTGCGGATGCTGCGCCAGGCCGGGCACGGCGAACATGCCATCCGGCGGCGCGGTCTCAGCTGCTGGCCCGCCAGATGTCGAGGACGGCTTCGTACAGGCGGTCGGACCCTTCCCACCGGGCCGGGTCGCTCTCGTCGGCCATCACGTGCTCCAGGGCCTGGGCGACGGTGGCGGGGTCGGCGTCGGCGGAAACGTCGAGCAGTACGGCGAGCCGGAGCCGTCGGTCGGCCCGGCCCCGCCGGCGTTGCCCATCGTGATCGTGTAGACGCCTTTCCCACCTCGGGTGAAGTCCCCGAAGTGGGTTTTGCTGATCGTCAGCGACGGCGGGGTGAGCGGCACATCCTATCCGGCGGCCCCGACACCGCCGGCCCGCGCCGTGCCCCGGGGCTTCGGCCGCCGGGCCCCGGGAGGCCGGTGAAGTCGGCCTCCCGGGGCGGTTCTCAGCCCGCGTGCGTGCAGAGGTAGAGCTGCTGGCCGATGACGCCTCCGTCATCGGCCCGGCCGCCGCCGGCCGGCGCCGTGCCGAGCACGTCGGTGGTCGGCACCTGGGTGCAGGCGCTCCGCACCCAGGACTGGATCTGCGCCGTCGTCACTCCCGCCGACTCGCCGCCACTGCCACCGCCACCGCCACCGCCACGCCGGTCGGCGCCGAGCAGGACGTAGCGCAACTCGCCCTTTCCGACGAGCTGTTGGAACTCCGCCAGGGTCGGCGAGGGCGCCGATCCGCTGAAGCCACCCATCGGCAGGACCTCCTCCCCCGTCGCCAGGATGAACGGCGAAGCGGCGCTCCAGCTGGAGGCGGCGAACAGGTAGCGGGCGCCGCCCCGGTGGGCCTGCAGGTAGTCGAACAGGGCCTGCTCGGGCGCCGTCAGGTGCTCCGAGGAGCCGCCGAACCCGCCGCCGCCCCCGCCGTACTGCGCGCGCAGCGCGGCCATGGCGGCAGTGGACCCCTTCGGCGACGCGTGCCGCCCGCCCCCGCCGTGCCCGCCCCCGGAGGGGCCGACGGTGCCCATGCCCGAGTTGCCGTAGGACGAGCTCAGCACCGACGACGCCCAGGCGCCCGGCGCGACCAGCATCGCCGCGACGCCCGCCAGCAGCCCCGCCAGCGCGAACCCCCGCCCGGTGACGCGCTTGAGCGCGACCGCCGCGAGCAGCGCCAGCGCCACGACGCCCAGGCCGATCACGGTCGGCGCCAGCCACGGCAGGAAGGTCGGGAACTCCCCGGCCAGGTAGGCCGACCAGGCGACCGTCCCGGCGATCGCGGCGGGAAGCGCCCACGCCCGGGCGCCGCCCTCGCGGAAGCCCCGCCACAGCAGGACCGTCCCCGCGCCGCCCAGGACCGCCAGGGGAGCGGCGATCACACCCATGTAGTAGCTGTGGCCGCCGACGCTGCCCGCGCTGAAGACCAGGAAGAACACGCCCAGCCAGGCGCCCCACAGGACGTAGCCGGCCCGCAGCACGTCGGTGCGCGGCTCGCGCCGCCGCCAGGCCAGCCCGCACACCAGCGCGACGGCGGCGAGCGGGTAGAGCCAGCCGGTCTGCGGAGCGAACTGCGAGCCGAACATCTTCGTCCAGCCGCCGTCGTTCGCGCCGCCGCCCTGACCACCCCAGCCGCCGGGGCCCTGGTTCTGGGACGAGGCCTGCGCCGGCGAACCCTGCGAACCCTGCGTGCCCTGACCGCCGTGCGAGCCCTGACCGCCGTGCGAGCCCTGACCGGCACCCGCACCGCCATCCGCACTGGCCCCGCCGGCGTGGCCCCCGCCCCCGCCCCCGCCCCGGACCGCCTGCACGCTGCCCGTCTGCGCCGCGCTCATCCCCAGCGAGGAGAACCGGTTCAGGAAGTTGTAGCCGACCACCATGCTGAACGCCGAGTTGTCCGTCGTGCCGTCCACGTACGGACGGTCCTGCGCCGGGGTCACCGTGACCGCCAGCATCCACGAGGCCGACACCACCACCGTCACCAGCCCGGCCAGCGCGACGTGCCCGACCCGCCGCCGAAGACTGGTCGGCGCCGCGAGCAGGTACACCGCCGCGAGCGCGGGCAGCACCGCCCACGCCTCCAGCATCTTGGTCTGGAACGCCAGCCCCACCCACACCCCGGCCAGCAGCAGCGGACGCAGCCGCGCCGTGTGGGCGGCCCGCTGCGCCGCGTCCGCCGCGAGCAGGAGCAGCAGCGTGAAGGCGGCGTCCTCGACCGCGGTGCGGAACAGCCCCGCGGCCACCGGCGTCAGCGTGAAGGCCGCAGCCGCGAGCAGCCCCGCGTTGGCCCCCGCCCACCGCCGCACCACCCGGTACAGCACCAGGACGGACAGCACGCCCTCGACCACCTGTGGCAGGGTCAGCGCCCACGGATGGAACCCGAAGACGCGCGCCGACAGCGCCTGCGGCCACAGGAACCCGGGCAGCTTGTCCAGCGTGATCGTGCCCGCCGGATCGAACGACCCGAACACGAACGCCTTCCAGCTCTCCGTCATGCTGCGCACGGCGTCGGCGTAGAAGCTGTGGTACTGGCTGTGGTTGATGTTCCACGCGTACAGCACGGCGGCGACGGCCGCGATCCCGAGCAGCACGGGCCGTGCGTAGCCCGGCTGGCCGTCGGGTGACGTCCACGGGGCTCGGCGGCCACGCGGCGGGGGAGACGGGGTCTCCCTGGGGGTGGTGAGGACATTGATAGCCATGGTCGGCACCTTCGGATGCGTCCATGAGAGATCCCTTGGAGAGCGTCCCGGTTTGGTCATTTTTATACCTACGGCACGCCGATCGGCCCACCCCGCCCCCGCTGTCCGCCCGACCCGACGCCCTCGGCGCGGTGGCCGAGGAACGCGTAGCTGTCCCTGTCGAAGATCCATTCCATCCGGGCGCCGTCGGCGACCCGCGCCACCGCGATGCCGTGCCGCCCGGTGACGTCCACCACGTCGTTCTCCAGGGTGACGCCCGGGATCTTCGACGCCGCCTGGTAGAGCGCGGCGGTGACGGCCGGCGGCGCGGTCTGCTCCTTCAGCTCGTCGATGGCCTTGAACGCCCGCTCCTCCTTCGGGCTGCGTGGACGTCATCTGGTCAGCCGTCCGGACTTCTCCCATACAGGTGCTTTGCACACGGTTGATCTGCGGTGGCCCTACCTGGTCGTGGAGGCCTCCGCGTGACTGCAGTCCGGTCCACTGCGGACCCCGACGGTCGTCGTGACCCACGACCACGGGCTCGAAGTGCAGGTGCGACCCGGTTCCGTGGACCCGGTAGCCTGCGGCCCACGTGGTGTGGCGGTCCAGCTGCACCCCGGACCCTGCCCTGCCGGTAGGACTGGCGCAGCGCCCGGCCCACCGCCTGGACGATGTCGATGACGCTCGACTTGGGGTCCGCGAAGACGATCGCGTCGACGGCGGCGACGTCGATACCCTCCGACAGGAGGCGGGAGTTGGCGAGGATGCCGCGCTCCTCGCCCCCCGGGCCGCTCCCCGGTGTGGGCCTTGAACTCGGCGAACGCGGCCCGGCGCTCGCGCAGGTCCTCGTCTGCGACAACCGGCACCAGAACGCGGTAGTCGGCAAGGTAGCCGTACTCGATCCCCTGTCCGAGCGTCCGGGTGAAACAGACCTTGCCGTAGATGTGCTCGTCGTCCATCGAGCAGATGACGGTGCCTTCGGCGACGTCGAGCACCTCGTGCGGCACGCGAGCCTCGTCGACGACCATCAGGTCCCGGGCCGGGAGGCGGTGCAACTGGTGAGCCCGGATTTCGCATTCGTGCGTGCAAAATGCGTCACGATCTCATCAACTTCTTAAGGAAATATTCAGAATCTGGACCGATTTGCCCCGAATTATCGTGATCACCATTCCTGGTGATCTTGCTTATGCTCCGGATCGCTTCGACCAAGAGTGAGTCAAGGAGCCCCCATGCACGTTCCAAAGCGGACCCTTGCCGGTTCGCTGTCCCTCGCGGTGGCACTGTCGCTGTCGCTGGCCGGCGGAGCGCCGATCGCGTTCGCGGCCAAACCGCAGCCCAAGCCCTCGCCCGGCAAGCCGCCGACGGCGGCCGCCATCGACCCGACCGGCAGCATCGCCGCCGCCCGGGTCGCCGCGCGCACCACCGGCCAACGCGTCGAGGCGGTGTCCGAGCGCAGCGAGGTGTCCACCACCTGGGCCAACCCGGACGGCACGCTCACCACCGAGCTTGCCGCCGGACCGGTGCGCTTCCTGCGCGACGGCACATGGACCGACGTCGACCTGACTCTCAAGCGGGCGCCCGATGGCTCGGTGGCCCCCGCCGCACACCCGCACGCGATGAAGCTGGCCGGCCCCGGCGGCAAGCGGCCCCGCACCCTCGCCGAGTCACAGGCCATCACCGCGCCCGCCGCCGCGGAGCCCGCCCGCACCCTGGTGTCGCTCGGCTCCGGCGACGACGAGCTGGCGCTGGAGTGGAAGGGCGGCCTGCCCGCACCCGAGCTGGACGGCCCGCGTGCCGTCTACCGGGACGCCATCGGCGACGGCGACGGCGACCTCGTCGTCGAGGCCAACCGCAACGGCTTCGAGCAGTTCGTCACGCTCAAGAAGCGCCCGGCGAACGGGAGTTACTCGTACACCATGCCGTTCAGGGCCAAGGGCCTGAAGGCCGTGGCCCAGCCGGACGGCGGCGTGCTGTTCACCGACCGGAAGAACGGGCAGAAGCGCGCCGTGCTGCCCGCGCCGGTGATGTGGGACGCCACCACCGTGACCGGGTCGAGCGAGCACCCCCGGCAGGCGAAGGTCGACCTCAAGGTCGTCCAGCACGGTGACGACGTCGACCTGGTCTTCACCCCCGACGCCGCCTTCCTGGCCGACCCGGCCACCGCCTACCCGGTGACCGTCGACCCGTCCACCACCGGGCTCGGCAACGCCCTCGACACCCGGGTCCAGAAGGGCGAGACGGTCGACTGGTCGGCCGACGTCGAGCTGTACTGGGGCAACCCCGGCACCAAGAACGCCGACGGCAGTTCGCGCGAGGCCCGTTCGCTGATCAACTGGAACACCTCCTCGATCGCGGACGCGCTGGTCCAGAACGCCACGCTGTCGCTGTACGACATCCACTCCGGCAACACCGACTGCCTGCCCTACACCTGGGAGGTGTGGGACACGGGGCTCGCCTCCACCGCCTCGCGCTGGACCAACCAGCCGGCCTGGAACGCCAAGAAGGCCAGTTCCACCGAGACCAAGGGCCGCGACAACTGCGGCGGCGACGGCTGGATCACCGCCAACGTCACCGACCTCGTCCAGGCCTGGGCCTCGGCGAGGAACCAGGTCTCCGGGATGGGCCTGCGGGCGCCCGACGAGGTCAACACCAAGTACTGGAAGGAGGTGAACTCCGCCAACGCCGCCACCAACGTGCCCAAGCTGACCGTCAACTACAACTACCGTCCGCGCACAGGCACCAAGCAAGAGGCCGGTCCGCCGTTCCTCCAGGACGGCACCGGCACCTGGCGGGTCGACACCACCACCCCGGTGCTCCGGGACACCTTCGTCGACCCCGACGGCGACAAGGTGACCGGCACCTTCCAGCTGGTCGACGCCATCTCCGGCGCCCAGGTCGGCAACGTCAACGTCTCCGGCTACGTGCCCAGCGGCACCCCCGCCGAGGTCACCGTGCCGGCGGGCCTGCTCCAGTACGGCCACACCTACCGGTTCCGCACGTCGCCCTACGACGGCCTGCACTACAACCTGGGCTGGTCCGCCTGGGCCACCTTCAGTGTCAGCCCGCTGCCGGACGTGCCGAGCCAGCTGCAGAACGGCGCCCAGCAGACCCTCACTCCGGTGCTCTCCGCCCTGGTCACCAACCCCAACCAGGGCCGGATCCGGACCGAGTTCGTCCTCAAGGGCCGCAACGGCCAGCCGCTGCCGACCTCGATCGCCCCGGTGTGGGCGGAGAGCGGCACCCGGGCCTCCGTCCAGCTGCCGGACGGCGCGGTGACCGACGGCGGCGACTACACCTGGGCTGCGCGCGCCTGCGCCGCCGTCGGCTGCTCCGCGTGGACCCCCGACCAGCCGCTGGCCGTCCGCGTCCAGGCCCCGCCGGTCCCGCCCGCGCCGACCACCGTGGTCCTCACCGGCCCCGCCCTCGCGGACGCCTCGGCGGCCACCGCCGGCGGCGGCTGCGACACCGGCACGTGCCCGGCCGCCGACCCGGCCGAGCTGCGGATCGGCACCACGCCCGACGGCAGCAGCTGGACCAGCTGGCTCAAGCCCGACCTGTCGGCCGTCCCGGCCGGCTCCCGGGTGATCGGCGGCAAACTCGCACTGACCCGCTCGGACTGCGCGGCCGGTACCGCCGGCTGCGACGAGACCGCCGTGGACGTCTTCCAGCTCGGCAGCGCCTGGGCTCCCGGCCAGGGCGGTGCGGCGCTGGCCACGGCCGCCGGCGCCGAGAGCTACGCCTCCGCCGCCAAGCTGTCGGAGACCGACCTGTCCGCGCTGGTCGGCTCGTGGATCGAGAAGGGCGAGGCCTACGGCCTGGCGCTGCGTCCGCCGGCAGGCTGGACCGGCGCGGCCCGCTACTTCTCGGCCACCGCCGCCGACCCGGCGCGGCGGCCCAAGCTGACCCTCGACTACCTGGCGCCGACCGCGCCGGGCGCGGCCGAACAGGTCACCGCCGTCGGTGGCGACGCCGCTCTGGTCGTCACCTGGAACGCCCCGGCCAACCGTGGTTCGGTCGGCGACGTCGGCTACACCGTCCGGGTCGAGACCTCGGCCGGCGTCCCGGTCCAGGAGGTCACCACCGGCGACCTGCGGGCCACGTTCACCGGCCTGGACAACGCCCGTTCGTACCGCGCGGTGGTCACCGCCAGGAACAGCTACGGAGCCGCCGCCCCGGTCGCCTCGACGGTGGTCCAGGGCACCCCGACGGCCGGCGGCCCGAACCAGTACCGCGGCTACGTGCAGGAGTACCTGGACGCCCGCAACAAAATCAAGATGAAGGCCGGGTTCACCGCGCCGGACGCCGCCGCCGAGGCCGCGCACGGCACCGTCTTCGTCGACTTGCTGGCCACCCAGGAGGCCTCGCTGGTCGCCAACCGCGAGGCGCTGGCGACCCAGAACCAGCTGTACACGGCTGCGGCGGTCACCCTGACCGACGTGGTGGTCGACCAGCAGACGGCCGGCACGGTCGTCGTACGGGCCACCGTCAAGGACTCGGTGATGATCCGGTCGGGCGGCGTGGACTCGCCGAGCGAGAGCGTGGGCGCGAAGCGGTTCGAGTTCACCGTCAACACCGCCGCGGTCCTGGTCTCCGAGGCCGACGACCTCGCGGCCCAGCAGCAGCTGTCCTCCTCCGCGGCCGCGCAGGCCCAGGTCGAGGTGGCCGACGCCGCGCAGCCCGACCCGGCGGACGCCCAGAAGGCCGTGCCCCTGGACGCCAACGGCTTCCCGGTCCAGCCGGCGCAGCCGGCCGCCGGCGCCGTCCAGGCCGGGTACAACTACAACGGCACCGCCGACTGGGCCCGCCGCAACGTCAACATCGGCTGGGACTTCCCCCAGGACTGCACCAACTTCGTCTCCAAGGCCCTGTACTACGGTGGCGGCATGCGCACCCGGTACGGCTTCAAGACCTGGGACGGTGCCTGGTGGACCAACGACTACTGGTTGTTCGGCTGGCACAAGAACCGCAGCTACACGTGGGCCGGCGCGGCCAACCTGCACCGGCACCTGCTGAACTACCGCTACTCGACCTGGCTGCGCTGGACCTCCGAGGCCCGCCCGGGTGACGTGGTGTTCTTCAAGTGGCGCGACGAGCCGCGGATCAACCACGCCGCGGTCGTGGTCAGCTGGGGCGCCCAGATGGAGCTGCGCCAGCACGGCCGGAAGGGCGTCACCACCCTGAACGAGGTGCTGTCCTACTACCGGCAGAAGGGCGAGCCGATCGAGTGGTTCGTCGTCGTCCGTCCGCTCGGGACCAACTGATGGCGGCGGGGCGGCCGGTGACGGCCGTACTGGCGGCCGCGCTCTCGGCCGCCCTCCTGGCCGGCTGTTCGAGCGGCGCCGAGGAGGCCCGGCTGGAGCACTCGGCCGACTATTCCGCCCATCCGCACCTGAAGGTCACCGGCTACCCCGTGCCGGAGACGCTGGGCCTGGCACAGCAGGTGGTGTGGCGGCTGGCCGACGGCTCCGCGGACCGGCTGGTGAAGCTGGCCGCCGCGGAGGGCACGGCCGACGCGCGCCGGGCGGCGGCCGAGGAGTGGGTCCGCGTCTACGGGCCGGGAGCCGCCGGGGAGGTCACCGCCGACTTCGGCGACGACCCGGCGAACCGGCAGACCGTACGGCTCACCTTCCACGGGACCGGCCAGGTGAAGGAGCTGACGCTCCGCATGGACGGTCGTGACGGCGGGGGCGGCTGGCGGGTTCTGCTGACCTGATCCCGCCGGGGCGGCCGGTCGTGACCCGGACGCGGAAACGAACGGTCGGGCACTCCTCCACGGAGTGCCCGACCGTTCGGCGTTTCCCGGCCGGGACGAAGCCGGCCAGGAGTCTGATGAAGATCTCGAAAACGCGCCCGGATTGTTCCATTTCGATCCGATTGACCTTTAACGGCAATCCAGGGCCGGGGTCCTCGGGCGCGAGCGGGGCGGCCTTCCGCGCGGCCTCCATCGCGGCGTTCAGCTGGACCACGAACCGGGCCATCCGGCCGGCCGAGACGCTGTGCGCGAAGTCGCTGCCGCGGATCGCCCCAGGTGTCGTCCTCGCCTGCGAGCTGTTGCGGGAGTTCCAGCCGGGACCGGCGTTCGTCCCCTGGCCGGTGGCTTCGACGAAGGCGGCCGCTGATCGCCAGTCGCCTTCCCCCGCTTCATGCGGGAAGGCCTGGACTTCCTTGGTGCGGTGAGCGGGCGGGGGTGACCCTGCCCGGTGCGCGAGATTCGCGCTGCTGCCACGCACCGAGCCCACACCGCTGTCGGCATGACGGCCTGACAGTCACAGGGGCGTCCAGTACGGCTCCATCCCCGAGTACCTGGCCGCCTACGGCCGCAACGCCGCCGGACCGCACCGGCTGATCGAGAAGTACCTGTACCTGTGGTGGCTCGAGTACCTGTGGCCGCTACTGCAGGATGCCGACCGCCCTCGCCACCACCAGCACCACCGTGATCAGCGACACCGCCGACTGCGTCATCATCAGCAGCTTCGCCCAGACCGACAGCGGCATGGTGTCCGTTGGGCTGAAGGCGCAGGCATTGGTGAACGCCACATACAGGTAGTCCGGGTAGGAGGGCTCCCAGCCCGGCTCCGCGATGCCCTCCTGCTGCATCTGAGGGAAGAGGAAGTCCGGGTACGACTTCACCCCTTGGGCGCGGGCCGCCGGGCCGCCTCGGTCCCACTCCCAGTACCAGAGCGAAAAGGCGATGATGTTGGTCGCCCAGACCGCGCCGCCGGTACCGAGCAGCGCCAGCGCGCCCGGTGAGGCAGACGTGTGGATCAGGTCGCGCACCAGCTTCACCGCCGACCAGCCGTTGGCCAGGCTGATCACCGCCACCAGGGCCAGGCTCAGCGAGCGCAGCAACCGCGACGTCTGGTCGATGCGCTTGTGCGGGTTGAGGACCACCAGGGCCACCAGCAGCGCCAGCTCCAGGGTGGGCAGCACCCAGTGCGGGTGGATGGTCAGACGGGTCGGCAGGGCCAGCTGCAGGCCCACGGCGACCAGGATGGCCGCCGAGACCGCCCAGCGCTGCTCACCGAGAGTGACCGAGCGCCATGCCGGACGCTCCGGCTTCTCGGGCTCCAGGAGTCGCTCGATCCGCTCCAACCTGCGGTGCAGTGCCTCGGAAAGCTGCGCCGAGGCATGATGTTCGTGCTCAGTCATGGCGCACAGTGTGTCAGGCGTCCACTTTCACGGTCGCTGTGGTGTCGGGTGGCGCCGACCCGCCCGGTGACGGGCGGGCTTCGAACGCGTCGGTGGGGAGCTGAGACCCGCGGTCACGCGGGCCCGAGGTCCGGCAGCTGTGGCAGCTGCCGGACCTCGCCCGTGCCCAGCTCGACCGTGAACCGGGCCCGCATCGGGCCGTCGCCCCGGCGGGAGAGGAGGGTGAGTTCGGTGACCCGTACCGTGGTGGTGCCCAGGCGGGCGGCCAGTTCGGGCGCGAGCCGCCGCGGGTCCCGGGTCCGCCCCAAGGACAGGTGGGGTGTGAAGTCGTCCGCCCGACCCCGGCAGCGGGGGAACCGCTCCACCAGCGAGCCGTGGAGCGCCTGCCACGGGCCGGGGCCGCCGCCCGCCGGGTCGAGCCAGACCGTGGCGTCGTGGCGGTGGGGGAAGTGGCGCACCCCGTGCAGACGCGCGGTGAACGGGGCGTGCTCGGCCGCGGCGGCGCCCAGCAGCGGGAGCGCGGGCCCGAAGTCCGACTCCGAGACGAAGCCGAACAGCACGTTGACGTGCGGCGGCCAGCGGCGGATCTGCGGATCGTGCTCCTCCCGGATCCGCTGGACGGCCTGCCACAGTTCCGCCGGCGGCAACCAGGCAAGCGCCGTCCGGGGTGTCGGTCCGACGTCCAGGACCCCCGGAACCTCGATCGGGTGTCTGTCCACCCCTCCATGGTGACCGCTCCTGCGGACCCGTGCCCCAGTCACGGCAGGCCGGGTCCGCCTGGCCGGACAGCTCACCTTCTCCGGCGACCGCCTGCTGCCCATCGACCTGGCCATCCGCGAATGGGCCCGCCGCGACCACACCGTCGCCGAACGCCTGCGCCGCGTCGACAACGGACGCATCCAGCTCAAACGCGACGCCCTTGGCCCCTTCTGTGTCGACCCCGACGAGGTCGAGGCTCGCGCCCTGCTCGCCTTCTGCCTGGCCATCGGCCACCACTTCCTCGCCGCCGACCACCCCGGCCGCACCCGCGCCGACGTCCGCGCCCGCGCCGCCGACCTCATCCTCGACCTCCCCCCATGACAATCCCGGCGAATGCCCCCCAGCCCCCTGAGCACTTCGATACACAACTCCGTGTGACGCCGTGTTGATGAGGGGGAGGTCGCCGAACGGGCCGGCATCTCCGATCGCCGCTGTACTGGTTCGTCCGGGCCCGTTCAGCCGGCGGTGTGACTCGTACGGTGTGAGAAGTGATCCGCAAACCCGGGGTCTGTCCAGCGAACTCTTTTTACAGACCCGCGCTCGCGGGCAGACTGGCGCTGGTCGTAGGCGGCGCGTTGTCATGTGCTCCTGCTCGCGACCGGTGCTGGCCGAGAGCGACCGCGGAGGCGGGGATGAGGACGATCTTGCCCACCGCACGGCGGTTTTCCAGGTCGGCGTGTGCGTCACCGGCACGGTTGAGGGGATACCGGGTGACCAGTGGTTGGAGTACGCCATCAGCGGCTGCCCGGATCGCACGGGCTTGCAGTTCATGGATGGTGCCGGCACGTCGCAGCATCTGGGGGCCGATCGCCCAGGTGACGGTGCTGGCGTGCTCGATGATGTCGTCGGTGGTGATTCGGGTGGGGCCCCCAATGACCAGCCGTGCAGGAGGAATCTCCCGCCGGGGCCGAGCAGGTCGAATGCCTGGCGGCCCGTGGTCCCTCCGACGCCGTCGAAGACCATGCTGAGTTCTGCGCCGCCGAGGGCGTTGCGGACCGCGTCCGGCGAGTGTTGGTCGCGGTAGTCGACGGCGATGTCGGCGCCCAGCGAGGTGGCGTGCTGAACTTTTTCCGGTCCGCCAGCCACGCCGATGACGATGACGCCCTGGTGGTGCAGGGCCTGTACGAGCAGGGCGCCGATGCCACCGGCTGCGGAGGTGACCAGCGCGACATCCCCGGGCTTGGCGTCTGCGCTGTCGAGGAGCCCGAGCGCAGTCGAGCCCGTGGTGATCATCGCTACCGCGGTTGCTGCGGCCATCCTGTGCGGGTCGAGGTCGGGGTTGTCGATGCCGAAGTTGACGATCTGCCGCGGTGGCGCCGTGGCGGCAGCAGCAGTGCCGGTACTACCGCGAGGGCCAGCAGCGCCACCGCCCACCAGTACGTGTGCTGGAACGCGCCCGCCCGCTGCGCCGTGCCGGCTGAATCGGCCGAGTTCGACGCCAGCACCACCGACATCAGCGCTGTCCCGATCGACGCCCCAACCTGAGAGACGATGTTCACCATGGTGCTGCCGGACGGGACGTCGTCGGGGGCCAGCCCGCGGGTCGCCGTCGTATTGACCGGCATCATCACCATGCCGACACCGGTGCCCATCACCAGCAATGCCGTGCACAGCGGCCAATAGGACGTGTCCGGTCCGAGCTGTGCGGTGAACAGCGACAGGCCGAGTGCGGCCACCACGATGCCGGAGACGACCATCAGCCGCGGGGACACCTTGTCGATCCGCCGCGTGGCGATCTGCATGGAGATGCCGACGGCGAACGCCAGCGGGGCGCCCAGCAGGCCCGAATCGGTGGCGCTCAGCCCCCGCACCGTCTGGTAGTACATCGGCGTCAGCAGCATCGAGCCGAAGTAGCCACAGGGGAACAGCACCATCGTGGCGAGCCCCGCGGCAAAGGTGCGGTCGCGGAACAGGCTCAGCTTCAGTAGTGGGTAACGGGCAGTCAGGCCACGGCCGATGAATCCGGCGGTCAGCAGCAGTCCGGCAACGGCGGGCAGAAGTGCCGCGGGTGCGGTGAAGTCGCCGCCCTCGCCGCCGGTGGACAGCCCGTAGATCAGCAGGGCCAAGCCCGGCGACAGCATCAGCAGTCCCGGCACGTCCAGCCGGCGCGGCTTCTGTGGCTCGTCGCGCCGCAGCAGCCGCGCCGCCAGCACCAGCGCCGCGGCGCCGATCGGCAGGTTGATCAGAAAGATCCAGTGCCAGGACGCGGCGTCGATCAGCCAGCCGCCCAGAATCGGTCCGCTCACAGGCCCGAGCAGGACCGGAATGCCGAGCAGGGCCATCGCCGCGCCCATCCGCTCCCGGTCTGCGGCGCGGATGACCATGGCCATGCCCACCGGCATCAACAGACCGCCGCCGAGCCCTTGCACCACCCGGAACAGCACCAGTGTCTCGATGTTCCAGGCCAGCGAGGCCAGCCCGGAGCCGATGACGAACAGGGCTATCGCGGTGAGGTAGGTGCGCTTGGCGCCGAAGCGGCCCATGGCCCAGGCCGCCACCGGGATGACGGTGGCGAGAGCGAGTGTGTAGCCGGTGGCGACCCACTGGACGGTGGCGACCGGTGCGTCGAATGCCACCGCCAGCGGGTTCAGGGCGACGTTGACGATGGTCACATCCAGTACGGACATGATCGAGCCGAGGATGACGACGGTGAGAATGCCGCCCAGCCCGGGGGTGGTTCCAGCGGTCCGGGCGCTGCCGGTGGGGGTGGTGGTCGCGGCGCTCATCGTCCCGTCACTTCCCGTACGGGTGCTCGGCGCGGGCGGTGCGCAGCGCGCGGCCCCACCACACCAGCTGATCGACCATGCCCTTGGCGGCGCCCTCGCACACCGCCGTGTCGAGCGGCATGCCGTCCTCGCCCAGCCCGGACCAGGGGCCGTGCAGGCTGACGGAGTCGCGCACGGTCACGGCGTGCAACTCGGCGAAGACCTGCCGCAGCTGTTCGACGGCTCGAAGCCCGCCGCCCAGCCCGCCATAAGAGACAAAGCCGACCGGCTTGGCCTGCCACTGGGTGTAGTGCCAGTCGATGAGGTTCTTCAGCGAGGCCGGAAAGCTGTGGTTGTACTCGGGGGTGACGACGACAAAGGCATCGGCGGCGTCCAGCCGCGGACTGACGTCGGCGAGCGCGGCGCTGGTCTGCGGGGCGGGGGCGGGGCTGCCGTCCCATCCGGGCATGGACACCGGCAGGGCCAGGTCGGCGACGTCGACGACGTCCAACTCGATGTCGGTGCGGTGACCGACGTGGCCGGTGAACCAGTCGGTGACGGAAGGGCCGAGGCGGCCGCCGCGGGCGCTTCCGACGATGACGGCGACGCGGAGAGCGGAGTCGTGGGTGGGCGTGGTGTCGGACATGGTGGATCCCCCTGGTTCCCTCGTTGCGGGTCGCGGGCTGCGGCCACGACGGATAAACTACAACGTACGTTGTTAGAAGTGCAACGTTCGTTGTAGTTATCTTGGTGAACATGCGAGAGGAGCGTCGGTGTCCAGGACGAACGCCAATGAGAAGACGGCGAAAGCGGCCCCACCGCGGCGGGGCCGGGCGAGCAAGGCGGTAGCGATCGCGCAGGCCGCGTGCGAGGTCTTCGGGCGGGACGGCTACTCCCGCGCCAGCATCGACGCGATCGCCGCCGAGGCCGACGCTTCCACCCGCACCCTCTACAACCACTTCCCGGGCGGGAAGGAGGAGTTGTTCCGCACCGTGGTGCAGTGGAGTTCGAGTCAGGTACGGGACGAGCAGCTCACGCTGCTGCACAAGTACCTGGACCCGCAGCGCCTGCCGCGCCCCGAGGACCTGGAGCGCGACCTGCTCGCCCTCGCCCGCGCCTGGATCGGCCTGATGACGGACTTCCGCAACCACTTCTCACTGGTCCGGCACATCTTCGCGGAGGCCGGGCACGTCCCGGCCGAGGTCCTGGACGCCTGGCAGGAGGCCGGGCCGCGCGCGGTGGGGCGCGAATTCAGCTCCGTCATGGCTGTGCTGGATGGCCATGGCCTGATCGATGCGCACGGCGACCCGGCCCAGGCTGCCGCGCACTTCATGACGCTCACCTCGACTGACATCGTGCATCGGTCCTACTGGGGCGTGAACCCGCTCCCGCGGGAGGAAACCGACCGGCTCACGACAGCCGGGGTTCGAGCCTTCCTACGGGCATACGGCTCCGCAGGCTGAGTGAGAGCCGGTCCTCGGCCAGGACTGCACCCTGCGTCCTGTGCGCTGATCCGGCGGGCAACCGCTGCGCGAGCCGAGTCGGCAACCAGCCGACCTGCGCCGACCCGGGTCCCGCCCTTGCCGATCACGTGACGTGAGGTGAGCGCCGTCACAGCAGGAGAAGCGATGGGGAGGGGCAGGGCGGGTGGCGGTCCTGACCGACGAACAGCGCCGCGGCTACGGCACGTTCACGCAGGTGCCGGGCGGCTACGGCGTCCAGCTCGGCACCGTGCGGTTTGTGGGCACCTTCCTGGACGAAGCCGAGCACGCGCCCGACCAGGTCGTGGAGTACGTCGCCGACCAGCCCAGAAGAGCAGCCCCTGACCGTTCTCACTGGCCGGGCCGGGTGCCCGCGATGGTCGGGGTGCGGGGCGTGAGCGTCACTCTCCCCAGCCCGCGGAGATCCGCTCGTCCCAGGTCTTCATCAGCACGGACGGTGCTTTCTCCCGGACCAGATCACCGACGGCCGAGCCCGTGACGATCTTGTGATGGTTGCCTTCGGCCTGACCGACGATGGCATTGGCCAGGGCGGCGCCGAGTCCGAGCCGGGGCAGCTCCCGGTGGGCCTCGTCGGCGAGCCCGGCCGGCAGTTTCTCCCCGTCCCGGGCGAACACGTCGGCCACGATGCCGGCCTGCGCCAGGGCGATCTCCGGCCGTTTGCGGCTGGCGATTCCGCCGCTGGTGTGCAGGGCGATAGCGTCCCAGACGATCTCGATCCGCTCCCTGCTCATGCCCCGCCTGCCGAGGAACGCGGCCGCGAGGTCCGCACCGTCGACCTCGAACCGCTGCTGTCCGTTGCCCTGTTCGGTCAGCCCCATGTCGTGGAGTACGCAGGCGATGAAGAGCAGTTCGTCGTCGTAGTCGATTCCCTCGTGGAGCCCGCGGTGCTCGCCGAGGGCCCGGGCGAAGAGGTAGCTGCGCACACTGTGGTTGAAGAGGAAGGCCGGCTGGTGGCACAGGGCGAGGTCGAGTGCGGCGCGTGCCGACTCGCTGGCGGGGAGGTACCACGTCTCGAAAAGGTCGGACATGGTCCGACGTTAGGCGCCTTCGGTTGTCCGCGGTGTGCGACGCGGCCGGGCCTTCGGCCGTGGGACCCGGATCACTTACGACTGCCCCTCAGCGGCCATCTGCGCCCGACCGCCCCGGCCGGGACGACCCGGCCCGTCGTGGCGGATCGGGCCCGCGAGGAGCGTCAGCCGCCGAGGCTGGTGTTGTTCTCACCATCGGTGCACACAATGCGGATGGTGAGGTTCGCGGGCCTGGGCTCGCCCCTCATGCCCTCCGGCGGGCAGTCGTCCTTGCGTACGGCGATGATCCAGCCGGTGGCGTCGTCGTTGGGACGGCTCTCCAGCACGTCGGTCGGAAGCCGGTCAAGTCTCCGGTTATCGCCTGGAGTTACGCTGAACCCGCCACCGTAGACGCTCTCGTCGGGCGGGCAGAGCAGCTCGTGCGGCTTGCCGTCGGCGCCGCCCTGGATGGTGGGACCGGTCACCGCCTGCGGCGCGAGGGGGCTCGGGGTCGCCGCCGCGCTGCCGCTCGTCGCGGAGAGAACGACAACTCCCGCGGCGACAGCCATGGCGATCCTGGTCTTGCTGGGCACGTGTCACTCCTGGAGTCCGGGGCGGGGTTTGTGCCCATTCCAGCACGGTGGTGACGACCCGTCAGGGAGACACGCACAGTGACGGTGTGTCGACGCTCGATCGCGAGATTGCCCGGGTGTCTGTGCACGAACAACTACCAAGCGTGCTCTACGCTGCGAATCGCTGTCACCCGCGGGGCTGCCCGCGGCTCTGATCAACATACCGTGAGGGATTCCATGCCACGCAGAACGTCACGCAGAAGACCGAGGGCGGTGCTGGCGATCAGTGCCGTCACCGTCGCCCTGTCGACTACCACGGTCCTGACCTCCCCCGCTCCGACCGCCTCCGCGGTGACCGACCTCTTCGCCGGGAGCCACGGGCTGCGCATCACCGACGAGCAGGTGCGGGCCGAGGTCCGTGCCGCCGAAGTGGCCGCGTTCGGGCGCCCGGCCGCCGAGGCGATGGCCCGGGACCGGATCGGCCTGCGGGCCGTCCAGACCGGCTACCCGCAGACCACACGCACCAACCGGTTCAACATGCTGACCGCCACACAGGCGCAGACCAACGCGGACTTCGACCCCGCGCAGTTCGGGCAGTTCAAGCAGTACATCCCCTCGCCCGAGTTCGGGGACCACATCGCACTGCTGCCCACCGGCAAGGTACTGATCTTCTCCTTCGAATCCGTCGAGGACAACCCTCAGAAGGAGACCGCACCCACCGACGTCATCGGCAGGCAGAACGCCGGCCGTGCCTACCTCTGGACACCGCCCACGAACGACACGGACCCGGGCGATTTCAAGGCCGTCCCGCCGCCGGTCGTCAACATGCCGGACGGCCTGGACGAGCCGCGCCCCGCGCCGTTCTTCTGCGCCGGCCACTCCTACCTGCCCAACGGCATGGTCGGCGTCTTCGGCGGCAACCTCGGCGGCAACGGCGGCACCGGCGCCAAGCTCGCCCTGGTCTTCGACCCGTGGACCGAGACCTGGCACCAGCAGCAGGACATGTCGGTCGGCCGCTGGTACCCGAGCGTGGTCACCGGAGCCGACGGCCGGCAGACCATCATGTCCGGCCAGTCCGAGCTCGGCTTCGGCACCCCGACCCCGGTCATCGAACGCTTCCCGGCCAAGGGCACCGACGTCTCCTACGACAAGTCCAAGGCACCCGACAACGTCGCGCTGGACCGGTGGAAGGCGGACGCCCCGTACCGGATGGACTACCCGCACCTGTTCTCGCTCAGGGACGGCAAGATCTACGGGTTCGGCCGCAGTTCCGACCAGCAGTTCGTCTTCGACCCGGCGAACGAGACCCGCGACTCACTGCCCAGCCGGCCCGACGGCTTCCCCCGCCTGTACGGCTCGGCCGTCGCCCTGCCCAACGGCACCAACGGCCCGGACTCGGTGCTCGTCCTCGGCGGCAACCACAAGGACCCCAACACCTTCAAGTTCTCGGGCGGCCAGTGGACCAAGGAGAAGCCGAGGAACCTCGGCCGCGCCCAGGACGACACGCTCATCTTCCCCAACGGCAACCTGTTCACCGTCAACGGGGCCGTCGGCATCCGCGACTACGGCCTCGGCGACTACAACCCGAACGTTCCCGACGACAAGTTCCGCCAGGTCGAACTGCGGGACGCCGACGGCAACTGGACCCTCGGCCCGAAGCAGCGACTGCCGCGCGGCTACCACTCCAACGCGGTCATCCTGCCCGACGGCCGGATCATGGTGACCGGAGACGAGCTCCAGCAGATCGCCAACAACCCGGACATCAAGTCCGGTAACAACGGCACCATCGAGATCTACGAGCCGCCGTATCTGCACCAGCCCGGAGGCCGCCCCGACATCCGGACCGCGCCGACCGGCCCGGTGGGCTACAACACCACGTTCCGGATCAACACCAACTCGCCGACCCAGGCCGCCCGCGCCGTCCTGCTCGCGCCCATCACCTCCACGCACTCGGTGGACACCAGCCAGCGCCGCCTGGAGCTCAATCTCGTCAGCCGCGCAGGCAGCCAGCTCGTGTTCCAGAGCCCGGCCTCGGCCCAGGACGCCCCTCCCGGCTGGTACATGCTCTTCCTGCTCAACGACGCCGGGGTGCCCAGTGTGGCCAAGTGGATCCAGCTGAGCCCGAACGGCTGACCCACCCCCCTCGACACCCCGGGTGGCCGCACCGTGGCGTCGGCCGACGGGCACGTGGCCACCCGGAGTCCCGTTCCCCCACCCGACGGAGCCAACGAACGGATCAACCCATGGCTGACCTGAGCCTGCGCCAAGATACCGATATCCAAGGCGACATCATCGCCGGATTCAAAAAAGACCACATGACACTGCTGCTCCTCCAGTTCAGTGACGCTTTGGCGGCCCGGGGCTGGCTGGAGAAGATCACTCCCAAGATCGCCACCACCAAGAAGGTCGCCGAGTTCAACGAGGATTACAGCCAGTCCCGCAAGGCCTCCGGCGGCGATGACCCGGCGACGCTGAAGGCCACCTGGCTGGGCCTCAGTTTCACCTACCAGGGCCTGCAGTTCCTCACCGGGCAGCCGGACCTGCTGAAGGCCGAGGCCAAGACCGGTGACACGCTGGAGGCCTTCGTTCAGGGCCCGGCCGACCCGTCGCGGTCGATCGCGCTCGGCGACACCGACGACAACGACCCGAAGCACTGGGTGTTCGGCTGCGCCACCAAACCCGTCGTCCACGCGGTGCTCACCATCGCCTCCGACACCGAGAACGGCCTCGACGGGGCCGTGGAGGAGCAGAAGGCGGCGGTCAGTCAGGCCGGTGCGGTCGTCGTCTACGAGCAGAAGGGCACCGCCCTGCCGGGCGAGAAGAAGGGCAAGGAGCACTTCGGCTTCAAGGACGGGGTCAGCGAGCCGGAGGTCGAGGGCTTCGACGAACCGCACCCGTCCAGGACCGAGGTCCTGGACGACATCGCCAAGGGTCCGAAGGGCCGCACGGTCCACTTCTCCGCGAAGCACCCGGGAACCCGCCTCCTCCCAGCCGGCGAGTTCGTCATCGGGAGGCCGCTCACCCCGGAGCACGATCCAGCGACCGCCGCGAGGGACACCGTGCCCGCCTGGATGTACAACGGCTCGTTCCAGGTCGTACGCCGTCTGGAGCAGGACGTCGCGGGCTGGTGGGCGCAGGTCGACGCCCAGCTGCGGCGGCTGAAGGACCTCAAGGCCGTTCCGGAGGACACCAAGCGGGACTGGTTCGCCGCCCGGCTGGTGGGTCGCTGGCGCGACGGCTCCCCGGTGTGCAAGCACCCCGACCAGCCCGGTGGCACGGCCGCCGGATCGGACAACGACTTCAGGTACAAGGGCGACCCGGACGACCCCGACGGCCTGATCACCCCGCTCTTCTCCCACCTGCGCAAGACCAACCCCCGGGCCGGGCTCATCGCCGAAGGCGAGGTCGAGGAGCGGTTCATCGACGCCCGCCGGATCATCCGCCGCGGAGCCCCCTACGGACAGCCCTTCGACCCCACGAGCGGCGACGACCTGAACGGCCCCGACGCCGAGCGTGGCCTGCTCTTCGTCTGCTACCAGGCCGACCTGGTCGGCCAGTTCGAGTTCATCCAGGCCAACTGGATCAACGACCCCGACTTCCCGCCCGGCCGCAAGGCCGAGCCCGGCCCCGACCCGCTGGTCAGCGGCCAGCTCGCCACCGTGAACGACGGACGGGTCAGCTGGGAGGGCAACTCCCCGGCCGGCGAGCGGCAGACCACCCGCCTGGACTTCCGGCCGTTCGTTCAGACCCGTGGTGCGCTGTACTGCTTCACCCCCTCCATCACCACGCTACGCCGGCTCGCCCAGGGCCGACTCACCGGCGAACCCCCCGAGGAGACCAAGCAGCCGGTCGTGGCGCAGAACCTGGCAGTGGACTGCGTCCTGCCGCTGCCCGACGTGGAGGGCCGCTACTGGACGTTCCAGCAGGGCGCGATCCGCCTGATCGGCACCGGCGGCGTCGAGATCCGCCAGCTCACCACCGGAACGGTCGACGACCGCACCGGCGTCGTCATCAAGAACGTGGGGCCGTACTCAAGCTGGCCCGCCCTGAAGGGTGTCACCCAGATCGACACCGTCCTGCCCGTCTTCGACGAGCAGCGCAGCGACGGGAAGAGCGCGTACTGGGTCTTCCACACCGTGGGCGGCACCCAGGTCTACCGCTACATCACGATCGACGCCTCCGAGCCGTACGCCAGCCGGCTGGTGCGCGACGACCAGCCGCTGAGCGGGTGGGGGTCGTTCGGTGGGACCACTCCCGTCACCCACGTGGACGCCTTCCTGCCCGTCCCCGACATGCGGCCCGCCGGCGACGGCACGCACTGGTACTGGATGTTCCACAACACCCCGGTGGGGCAGCGCTACCGGCTGATCTCGATCGGCCGCTCCGGCCAGGCGCACCCTGACCGGCTCCAGCGGGACGACCGGCAGCTCAGCCAGTGGCGCTCACTCGAAGGCGTCACCAGGGTGGACGCCTTCCTGCCCGTCCTCGGCAAGGACGACCCGGGCGGCGGCCAGCACTGGTACTGGGTGTTCCACCAGGACAAGTACCGGGTCATCATGGTCAACCACGGCGGCAGCCACCAGGACGACCTGCTGCGGGAAGACCGTCCGACCGCGGTCTGGTGCCGCCAACCGTAACCGTCCGCCCTGCTCACCCGTCCGGCCTCCGCCCGTGCGCGGGGGCCGGAGACACTTTGCGCCACGTCAGGCCTCTGTCGCTCAATTCCGGTGCGTCGACCAGGCCGTGAGTTGGCAGGTGCGCCGGGACGGGCGACTCGCGCGAGTCTTCTCGGCTGGCCGGAGCGCTGGCTGGCCCAGTAGGCGTCGAGTCGGACGATGTTGACGTGCAGCCCGCAACGGTCCGCCGACAAGGGGCCTCACCGCGGCCGGACACCCCGGACCGGGGCCCGCCCCCGACCACTCGCCCAACCCGACGACACCGCGGGGCGAGCTCGCGGACGGCACCGGGACGGCCGTCGCCGGCCTCGACGACGTCCATTGTTCGCGGCGACCGCCGCCTCCCGCCCGCCCCGCGCAGTTCCTCGCCCGGTGGCCGGACCAGGCCGCCGGACAGCTGCGCCCGGTCGGCGCCGCCGTCCAGAACCGGTTCGCGCCAGGTCGTCCTGACGACCATCCCACCGGGCGTCAGGTGCTCGCCAGGCCGGGTCCGGCAGCACCCGCCGCTGCCCGGCCGGGCCGGAGCCGGTGGCCTCACGGCGTGAACCGGGGCAGCGGGCGCGGGGACGGCGGCAGCGACACGCCGGTTCCCGCTCAGCGGTGGTGGACCTCCAGGAAGGTGCGGACCGCCGACTCGAGGGCGCCCTCGATCCAGGCCGGCTTGAGGCTGGTGTGCTCGCCGGCGAAGTGGACGCGGCCCTCCGGGGTCTGGGCGGCCGGGTGGAGCTCGTGCAGCTGACCGGGGGTGACGATGGCGGCCTCACCGAGGGCGTACCGGGCGCGTGCCCAGGACTGGGTGGCGCCGACCCCGGTGAACTCCCGCCGCACACGCGGCCCCAAGAGCCGCTCCAGGTCGTCGAGGGCGAAGGCGTATCGCTCGCCCGGGGTGAGCGAGTCCCAGCGCGCCGCGTCGTCCGACCAGGTGTACGAGGCGAGCACCACGCCGCCCTCGGAGCCCTCCGGGGCATGCGAGGGGAAGTAGGTGAAGCGGCTGGGGCTGTCGCTGACGCAGCCGCCGCCGGTGAAGCCGTCCAGGCCTTCCTCCCAGAACCGGCGGTGGAACTCCAGCAGGACCTTGGTGGCCGAGTCGTAGTGCAGCTCCGCGACGGCCCGGCGCTTGGGGTAGGACATCAGGGGCTCGATCCGGCAGAACCGCAGCGCGCTGAACGGGAGAGTGACGATCGCGTAGTCGCCCTCGAAGGTCTGGGCGGGAGCGACGGGAGCGCCGTCGCAAGACTCCTCGTCGCCGCTCTCCGCGACCGTCTCGATGGTGACCTTGCCGGCGTCCTGCACCAGGCGGGTCATCCGGCGACCGAGGCGCAGGTCGTCCCGGAGCGGGGCGGCGAGCGCGTCGGTGAGCATGGCGGTGCCGCCCTCCAGTTCCCAGTAGCGGTTGGTCGGACTGATCACCGCGTGGTCGATCAGAGTGGGGACCAACGAGTAGTGCAGCCGGGAGGTGAGGTTCTCCAGCGTGCCGGCGGCCTGGACGGACGCCGGGTCCCAGCCGGCTTCCTCGCGCAGGAAGCGGCGGGTGGAGTGGTAGCCATAGGTGGAGAGGATGTGGGTCCAGGCGTCCAGCCGCTGGCGGATGTCACCGTCCCGGACCGAGACCCGTTCGAACGCCTTGTCGAGGGCACTGGCGGTGGTGGAGTCGAACCGGGCGCCGAAGGAGCGGTTGACCGCGGTCGGCGACTGGGCGTACGCGGCGCGGGTGGTCCGGGTGCCGTTGACGCAGATCAGACTGCGGAAGCAGGCCGCGGGCGGCGTGAACGTCCGATCCGGGCCGTTGCTCCAGGTCTCCCCGGTGAACGAGCGGTACGTCACCGGCGGAACGGCGCCGGTCGGGCCGGTGCCCGGCGCGACGTCGGCGTTGTAGAACAGCCGCCGCTTCAGGCCGAGCTTGTCGGCGAGCGCCAGGACGAGCGGGTGGAAGTCGGGCAGGCGCATGGCGCCGGCCTCCGCGTGCAGCCGGGGGTCGGCGAAGATACCGCGGAAGGTCTTGATCCGCCCGCCGACCCGGTTGGCGTTGGCCTCGATGACGGTCACCTCGTGACCGGCCTGCTTGAGCAGCGTCGCAATGGTCAGCCCGGCGACGCCTGCACCCACCACCAGCACCCGCTTCCGGTCAGTGCGGGGCGGCAGTTGGCCGTCGATCAGGATGCGCAGGTATTCGAGGGTCAGGTCGGTCTGCTCGTCCGCACCGACCATGAGCATCTCGCGGGCCAGCGCGCGGCTGACCGCCTCGTCGGCCACCGGGCCCGCGCTCGGCGCGTACGCGGGCACCGTGGCCGCCGCGGCCCGGGTGCCGAGGCCGACCGCGCCGGCCGCGGCCGCGGCCGCCGACCCGAGGAGGGCGCGCCTCCCCAGTCGGGGCTGCCCAAGGACGGCACTCGACTCGCCGGACCGGCTCACAACGGGCTGACTCACGTTCTCTCCTGACGAAGGAAGTTGGGACACCGCCCAAGCAACGCCCGACCACCGCACACCGCAACGCCGGCCTACCGAAGATCACCCGCACCGGTCACACCCCACACCGCCGCGTTCGACGGCGGGTGAGGGGTACGACCACGCACATCGGCCTGAACCCGGATCCACCGATCTGATTCCCGAGTGATCGCTTCGGTCGCTGTGCCGGGCCGCCGGCTGGAGGGCGCGGGCGTCCGCTCGTCTGCCGGCCCTTCCGCATCCGCTCCGGTCGAGGCCCTCGCGGGCGGGGCGGTCAGGTCGTTGACCAGGCTGGCGGCGCAGCGTGCGGCGATGGGGACGGCGGCCTCGGCGACTTCGGCGGCCTGCGGAGCCCGGAGCCGGACGCCTCGTCGGCGGATCGGCGGGAACCGACCGCGGGACGTCCGGCCCGCGCGGGGTTCAGGCCGCCTGGAGCGTGAGCACTCCGCGCTGTACCAGCTGAGCGCAGAGCGCCAAGCACTGTTCCTGGAGCGTTTCCGGCGGCAGGAGCGGCTGGAACTCCCGGGCCACCTGCTCGATCACCTCGGTCAGGGTGCGATCCGGGGAGCAGGCCCTGAGGAAGGCCGCGACAGCCGGGTTCACCTCGTCCTGGTGAACGCTGCCGTCGGGTGTGGCCTGCAGCAGCAGAAGCATCGGGCGCTGCTGCGCTCGGGGTGGCGTCTCGCCGCGCTCGAAGCAGTCGCCGATCTCCTCCAGGTCGTGGTCCAGGGCCAGCAGACAGGTGGCGGGGGTGCGCCGGGGCCGTATCCGACGGAGCTCCTCCCGCGAGAGCGCCGGCGCTGCCGGCAGGGCGCCGGCGGGCGGGCCGTCGGGGAAGAAGCGGATCCGAAGGACCGCCACCTCGTAGCGCAGCACGTCGGCCAGCCACGCCGGTCCGTTGAGGTCGGATCCCAGCTTCGTGCGGAGGAAGTCGGCGAATGCCAAGGCCTCGTCCTGCTTCTTCGGCCGGCGGGGCGGGCAGCACGTGTTGTACTCCGGCGCCAGATCCCACAGGCGCTGCCCGAGGGCCCAGCTGACCAGCGGGAGCGCATCGGTGACCTTCGTCATGCGGTTGACCAGGAGCAGGTGGGAGTACATCGAGGTGCGCGGCCGGTCCAGTTCGCTCAGCCGATCCCTCAGTTCGCGGCCGGCCCACGGGAGCGGATCCGGTTGCTCGGCCAGCACGGCCTGTCGGGCCCGGGGGTCGGTCAGGAAACGCGCCAGTGCCTGCTGACGCTGGAGTTCACTCACGTGCTCGCTCACCTGCCGCCTCCGCGTGGCGGGGCCGGCGGCCAGACGGGCGCCAGGGCCTGTCGAATGCCGTTGAGTTCGGCCAGCAGCTCCGCGGGCGGTGGGAAGTTCTGGTCGCGTTCGATCATCACGGCCTTGAGGGCGGGCATGCGCGGGACGAAGTCGAGCAGCAGTTCGATGACCTGTGCCGGGACGGGGTGGCTGTGGGTGTCCAGGAGCACGCCGTCCTGCCAGTGGCCGCCGGCGAGGTGGATCTGCAGCACGCGTTCCAAGGGGATCCGGTCAAGGAAGTCGGCGGCGTCGAACCCCAGGTTGGTCGCGTTGTTGAGCACGTTGGTCAGGTCGAGCAGCAGGTGGCAGTCGGCTCGGGTGACCACTTCGGTGATGAACTCTGCCTCGCTCATGGTGGACCACGGCACACGGAAGTAGTACGAGATGTTCTCCACCGCGAAGGGCTGGTCGAGCTCCCGGGCGACCAGACGTATGTTCCGGGCGGCGATCTCGGTGGTCTCCGGGGTGAACGCGAGCGGGGTCAGCTGTCCGAGGTTGAGACCGGGGACCTGGGTGAAGCACAGGTGGTCGCTGACCCACTGGGGGTCGGTCCGCTCGGCCAGCCGTTGGATCTTCTTGACGTACTCGGCATCGGGGGGCTGGTCCGTGCCCAGTGACAGGTCGACGCCGTGCAGCAGGATCGGGAACCTGTCGGCCAGTTCCCGGGCCTCCACCGCCTTGTGCGGTGGCATGTCGATGTACTGGTCGGTGATCAGCTCAAGGAAGTCGATCGAGTCGGCCGCGTCGAGGATCGCCTCCCGCAGCTCCTGTCGGTAGCCGAGCCCGACTCCGAGAACGGACGGTTCGCGCATGGTCGCATCACTCCTGCCTGTCGGTTCGGGGTCGTCAAGTGACGTGGTGGCAGCCCCGGGGCCGCCCTGTCGGGCCGGCGAAGGTGCCCGCGTGGCCCTCGAAGCGCCCGGTTGGGGCGCGTTCTCGGCCCGGGACCCCGCCGCCGCAAGACAGCGGATCACCTTCGCCGCCCTTGTCGCCGGTGTTCCCTCACGCGCCGACCAGGTCGTCGCGATCGGGACGGCTCACGCCGCTGCGGGCGAACCGGCCGCGCACACGATGCAGATCAGGCACACGATGCAGTTGGCCACCGCCGCGTTGGATCCGCGGTTCGGCTTCATCGCGCGCAGCTCGAACATCGTGTTCTCGCCGCCGAGCGCCTTGGCCGCGTGGTACTTCGCGGCGTCGACGCTGCCTCGCACCTCGATCTTCTGGCTCTTGTTCTGGTCGCTCATGTCATTCCCCTTTCGTGGTTTCGTCGTTCGCGATCGCCGGTGCACGGACCGGCTCTGCCGCGCTCTCCGGCACGCGCCGCGGGCCCGGCCGGTGTGCGGCACTGTGTCAGTCGAAGGTGACCACCCCCTCCCAGCAGAGGCCTTCGAGGACGTCAAGGCACTGTGCCGCCGACGTCCGGTCGGAGTGCGGACCGGTCGCGTCGTACCGTTCGCGCGCCAGGTGGGCGATCTGCTCGACGGTCAGGTCTGCGGCGCGGAGCAGCTCGACGACCCACGCGGTGGGCTCGTTCACCCGCAGGGGTGCCGCTGCCTCGTGGAACAGGACCTTCAGCGGTCCCTCGCCGGCCGGCGCCTGCCGCCCGTCGGCCAGCGCCTCGAGCACCGGTTCCACATCGCAGCTGAACTCGACGATCTCCGCCTGGCCCACGAGTCGCGGCCGAGCCTGGTCGGGCCGTGCGCGCCAGCCGAGTTCCGCTCCCGACGGGGCGGTCGGCTTGTCCTTGGTCGCGTCGCGCGTCCACTCATGGACCTTGTACTCGTACCGGCACACCTCGCGGGCCACCGCGGCGTGCGGCGGCAGGACACCGAGGAGCAGTTGGCCGGCCCTCAGCGCGAGGGCGCGCCGGTCGGCCGCGTCGCGATGGCTGCCGTCGGCCTGTGCCGCCCGGTGCAACCGCCGCTCGTCGTCGGCCGTCAGCAAGGCCTGGGTGCGCGGGTAGAGGACCGGCACGGCTTGCGCCACCCCGGCCGGGTCGGTGTCGGCGGTGTCAGGGCGTCGGCTCGGGGAGGACGAGCCGGTCGGCTCCGCGGCGACGCCGATGAGCAGTTGCTCGAGTTCCCCGACGTAGGACTCGTAGGTCGGCTCGTAGCCCAGTTCCACGTGTCCCCGGCGGCCGATGTCCTGGGCCCGCGCGCCGTCCTCGAGCGCGTAACGCAGGGCTGCCGCGAGTTCGTCGTGGCGGAGCGGATCGGTGACCACGACGTTGCGGCGGTCCCGGATCGCGGCCCGGAAGAGCTGTTTTCGCGCGACCTCGGTGGACACGACCAGGCATCCGCCGCAGGCGATGATCTCCGACGGGATGGTCGGAGTGTGCGCCGCGATCGGGAAGTCTCGTTCGAGGAAGGCGACGGCGGTGCAGCTGCGGATGAACTCGGGGATGGACCAGTGCGGCATGAACGGGATGAGGTGGACGTGGTCGGCGAGTCCGAGCCGGCCCGCCAGCCGGGTAAAGGCGTCCTGTTGCCATCCCTGTACGGCAGCCGCCAGGTTGAATCTGAAGCCGTCCGAGAACAGCCGCCGCATGGCGTGCAGCAGGTCGAACGACCCTTTGAACTCGCCGAGTTTGCCGTAGATCCCGAGGACGGGCAGGCCGCTGTCGACCGGCCGGGCCGGCTCCGAGCCGGTGGCGATCCACTGCGACAGCGGACGGGACGAGCCGACCGGGGTGAACAGGTCGGCGGGCAACCCGAAGGCGGCACACGAAGTGATCGCACTCTCGTCCACCCCCGCCTCCAGCAGCCGGGTGCGCGAGGGCCCCCGGGAGATCAGGCGGTTCGCGCCGCGCAGGACTTCGGTGTAGGTGGTCCGCAGTTCCGGCAGCCGCATGAGCCGGTGCAGGTCGCTGCCCGCGTGCTTGAAGACGTACGGCACCCCTGTGAACCGGCTTGCCAGGTGGGCCGCGACTCCGTACGGCTCCAGGTAGTACGAGAAGATCACTTCACAGTCGTGCGCGCGGATCAGCTCGGTTGCCAGGCCTGCCAGCCGGCTGACGGTCGGGTTGCCGAGCGGGACGTAGTAGAGCTCGCGCCGATCGGGAGGCTGCGTGCTGGTGACGATCACGCGCCCGCCGCTTTCGGGGAAGTCCGGCGCGTAGGCGCCGCTCCTGACCCGGTCGGTCTCGGGTATCCGGATCCGGAAGGTCTCCTCCACCTCGTCGGCGTTCGTGACCACGAAGACGCGGTGTCCCCGCTCGGCCAGGCCACGGGCGGCCCAGTAGCAGTGCATGCTGACCCCGCCCTGAATCGGCGGGTACTTCGTGAGAAAACAGATATTCATGCCGCCACCCCAAGCAATGCCGAGATCCGTCGGGTAGGTTGAGGGCGCCTCACCGGTCGCGGGTCTTGGAATGGGCGCCGTTGGTGCGGCGGAAGCCGTCTCTCACAGTGGACCGGTGATCCGGGCGAACGTAAATGGCGCACAAGAAGCAAAGACGATAATGTAGTTGCACTACGAGAGCCCTGGCGGTTGGTCCGCATACGCCGGAGCGTGTACGCACTTCACGCCCCCGGGCGGCGAGAATGCGCGGAGCGGACGCCGAGAAATCACAACCGCGCCGACGCCGGCTGACAGTGCTGCAACGCCGGTACCGCTCGCCGTGACGGACGGGCTCCAGCCGTACATCGACGCCCGCCTTCGACAGGAAGCCGCCCGCGCACGCTCGGCGGCCCTGGCGGGTTCCGAACAATCATCCGTGCTGGTCGTGCGGCATGTTGGCGCTCGTGAAGTGGACCGGGCCGGTCCCGCATGGAAGGGCATCGGGCGGGTACGGCTCCGGCAGGTCTGCTTCGGCCCTGCGCGTCAGCGTCCGCCTGGACGACCCACTCGACAGGCGCGACGGCCGCCCCCGGCGACCCGATCCGGCCGTCGCCCCCGCGGCACGGCGCCCCGGGCGGCCCGACTTCGACGGCGGGCCGATGACCTGCTAATATCCTCCTCGTCGCGAGGGAGATGATTCCTCGCCAGGCGTCAGCGGTGCTACCAGAGCACGTCCTACTTTCAGTAGGGAGAGTCCGTGCAACCCGGGCCTGGCGCTCCACTGTCGGGGGGGGGGGGGGGGGGGCCGCGGGGGGGGGGGGGGGCCGCGGGGGGGGGGGGGGGGGGGGGGGGGGGGGGGGGGGGGGGGGGGGGGCGGCGCCCCGGGGGGCAAACAG